>JBCCFQ010000267.1:0-5608 GCA_039029655.1 Pseudomonadota bacterium
AAGCATAAAAATTTTATAAAAAACGACCAGCATTATGAGACCCAGTTCGCCTTTTGGGTCAAACACGCCGTGAACTGTGACAGAAATCGGCGCGAGCAAGCACATGTTTTTCTTAATATTGCATACCTAAGCGGGTTGGACGAAATGTCTCTCATCCTCGTCCGGTCCGAATAGTAAAGGGTGGTACGGCAAGTGGTTCGAAACATGTATCTTGGTTTAAAAACACTCATGCTTTTGGTGCTAACAGGTTCTGTGTGGGCAGAGGAACCGGATTTCCGCACCATTGAGTCTGAAATTACCTTTATTCAAGGCGACATCGAGTTGCTTGATGGTCGGGCCATAGCCCATGTGAGTGCCCGATTTGAGTATCTAGATGCTTTTGATGCGACAAGGGTGCTCGAAGCCAAGTCGTTACCGATTCCTCAGGGGTTGCTAGGCATCATCATTCCCGCCGACTCTAGCCCCTTTGAAAAGGACAGCTGGATGGCTTTCATCCGCTACGTGGAGTCTGGTCATATCGGCGGTGACGGGCTCAGCGCTACCCCAGCAGACCTGTTGTTAGAAAAAAGACGCATCCTGGCGGTGCAAAACCAAGGCAATCGAGTTCAGGGTATGAACACCACCGAACATTTAGGGTGGGTGGTGCAACCAACGTATTCAAGTGCGGATCAGCGTTTAAGTTGGTCGCAAAAGCTTCAAGCGGGTGAGTCTTCCATAGTGCAACATGACATCGTCACCCTGGGCCGAAATGGATATCTAACCGTTCAAGCGTCCGTAGATGGTGATGACGATGTGGTCGCCAGATACTTACCTGATCTAAATAGACTGCTCAAATTTGCAGACGGTTATCGCCATGAGAATGTTTCTGATGACGATATTCGCGCCGACTTTTCACTACAGTCTTTAGTCACCGGAAACTATGCCAGCGAAAGTAGATTCGTTAGCGCTTTGGCAAGCATATCCGGGACAGGGGCCAACCGTATTCTGCTAACCGTCCTCATCGTCTTACTGGTGATAGTTTTGGTTCGTCAACATTCGAGCACCAAGACACAATCTGTTCGTAGGCTGAATACTAAAAAAGCCCGCAGCTAAGCTCCACCAAAAACACTCATATTTTGGTCGAATACGCTTTTTTGCATAGCAAAAAAAGGCTTACCTTGCCTATTGTGCAATAAAATCAGCTAGATAGGTGGCACCAAAAATCTCGCCAAAGTGCGTTAATATATGTCATAGAACAAATGCACGGATCATTCGTCGGTGCAAAGAATCCTTTCGGAAAAGGGATCCCTATGGCAAAACGACAAACCGCTAATATTCGAAACATCGCCCTCGTTGGGCACTCTGGTTCAGGAAAAACCACACTCGCCGAAACACTCCTCCACAGATCCGGAACACTGAAAACTCCAGGCTCTATTGATCGCGGCTCTACCGTCTGCGATTTCGAACCCCAAGAAAAAGAACTAAAACACTCTGTAGATACAGCATTGTGTTTTTTTGAGCACAACAATATTCATGTCAATTTGATTGACACACCTGGATACCCTGACCTTGCTGGTCGATCGGTGAGTATCTTGCCGGCGGTGGAGACGGTGGCGGTGGTCATTAACGCTCAAATGGGTATTGAGTTGATCACTCAGAAAATGATGGAAATCGCTGAGCACAGAAATCTATGCCGCATGATCATTATCAACAAAATCGATAGCCCAGGTGTTGATCTTCATAGCTTACTTAGAGAAGTCCGGCAGACATTCGGCAATGTCTGCTTGCCCATGAATTTACCAGCAGCCAATGGCACTAAGGTTGAGGATTGTTACTTTTCGCCCTCCGGGGAAGCCACTGACTTCGCCTCTGTTGAAGCCGCGCATACCGAAATCATTGATCAGGTGGTGGAGGTCGATGAAGAGCTCATGGAGCTGTATTTAGAACAGGGTGAAGATTTAGCGCCTGAGCAATTACATGATCCATTTGAAAAGGCACTTCGAGAGGGGCACCTTGTTCCGGTGTGTTTTACGTCTGTTGAGAAAGGCGTGGGTCTCGACCAGCTCTTAAGAGTTTTTGAGGAGCTGATGCCAAATCCAATGGAAGGCAACCCGCCGCCTTTTGAGGTTGTGGAAGACGACAAGACAGAGCCAGTGGCGATTTCCGGCAAAGCCGATGATCACATTATCGCTCATGTGTTCAAAATAGCCATTGACCCCTACGTGGGTCGACTGGGTCTGTTTAGAATCCACCAGGGGACCATCACACCAAACAGCCAGCTTTTCATTGGCTCTGGACGGAAGGCATTTAAGGTTAACCACATCTATCAAATGCAGGGCAAACAGCACACCGAACTCACCCAGGCGGTTCCGGGCGACATTTGTGCCGTAGCCAAGGTAGATGAGCTTAACTTTGATGATGTGCTGCACGACTCCCATGAGGAAGATCACTTCCACCTTCATTCCATGGAGCGCCAACCTCTTATGTATGGTTTGGCCATTGAACCTGCGCAACGAGGCACGGAACAAAAGCTCTCAGACGCGCTGCACAAGTTAGCGGCCGAAGATCCAAGCTTGAATTTGGAACACAACATCACTGCAAATGAAACCGTACTGCGGGGCATGGGTGACCTACATCTTCGCCTGGTGATGGAGAAAATGAAGGCACAGTACGGCGTTGAGATCACAACTCACTTGCCAAGTATTGAGTACAGAGAAACCATTACCTCTAGAGCGGAAGGTCATCACAGACACAAGAAGCAAACCGGCGGCGCCGGCCAGTTTGGAGAAGTGTTCCTGAAAGTTGAGCCACTACCACGAGACGAAGGATTTGAGTTCGTCAACAAAGTCGTGGGCGGTACCATACCTTCCCAATTCATTCCTGCCGTGGAAAAAGGCGTACGTGACGTTTTGGACCATGGAGCCATTTCCGGGCATCCCATGCAGGATGTGCGTGTAACGGTTTACGACGGCAAACACCATTCAGTGGACTCCAAAGAAGTGGCTTTTGTCGCCGCAGGAAGAAAAGCGTTTATTGATGCAATTCAAAAAGCACGCCCCAAAGTCTTAGAACCCATTGCCAAGATAAAAATTATTGCGCCAAATGATTCAATGGGAGACATAACGGGAAATCTATCCAGCCTGCGAGGTCGTATCTCAGGCAATACCTCGTTGCCGGGCAATCGCATCACCATTTCCGGCGAAGTGCCTATAAGCGAAATGGGGGACTTTCAATCCAAGCTCAAGTCACTCACAGGCGGTGAAGGCGCATTTACCATGGAGTTCAGTCACTATGAAGAAGTACCGCCACAAACTCAAAAACAATTGGTGGATAACCATGCCAGCGGCACTTCGAGTTAAGCAACTATGAAGTCTTTCCAGCCTTCCGGGGTCATTACCTTTACCACAGACTTCGGTCACAAAGGCCCTTTTATCGGCACTATGAAAGGCGCGATATTGTCTCGTTTTCGCGATGCGACGATTGTGGACATCAGTCACGAGACTTCTGTGCACTGGCCTGCCGAAGCTGGTTTTTGGATAAGCCGCTCTTATCAGTACTTCCCGGAAGGCACAGTGCATGTCGCTATTGTCGACCCCGGTGTCGGGGGTCAACGAGACATTATTGTAGCGATTAACAATCGCCATTGTTTTATTGCACCTGATAATGGACTGCTTACACCGCTATTAAAATCAACTGAAATGGAAGCCTACCGTATTGACTTAGATGCTTTAGAACATCTGGCGCTACCGAAACCTAGCGCTACCTTTCACGGCCGAGACATCTTTGCCCCCGTCGCAGCTGAGATCGCTCGAGGGGCTCTCTCGCCAAGCCAAGTTGGAGAACCAAAGACCGAATTGGTCCCCTCTTTGCTGGACGAGGCCGAGCAAAGCAACGGTGCCGTCTCCGGTGTGGTGGTAACGGTGGACAACTTCGGGAACTTGATCACCAATATTGACGAATCCCTAGTGGTTCAGTTGGAAAGTCCAATCTGCGAAATCGGTGGTCATCGCATGAAGTTTCATCGTACCTATGCTCGAGTCACACCCGGCGAGTATCTGGCGCTTATCAATTCCTTTGGTGTGGTGGAGATCGCGAGAGCCGAACAAAGCGCTGCACTGGGTCTGGGCATGGGGCGTGGCGCACCCGTTCGATTAGTTGAAGACCACTAAGCTTCCGACAAAGAAAATCCGTCTGACTACTTTGTTGGGGAGTGTCACTTACCCACTATCTATCTAGTTGTTTATGCGCAAACTCCTACGACACACGGCCGAACTGGCGGAAGATTACTTACAGTCCATAACTCAAAGAGACGTTTTTCCAAAGCAAGAGGCGATAGATCACCTCGTCAAATTGGAGGAACCACTGCCGCTTGATGGCGAACAGCCAGAAACGGTCATTCAGAACCTGCATACCATTGGTGGCGCCGCAACGGTAGCCACAACAGGCTCGAGGTATTTCGGTTTTGTCACCGGTGGCAGCCTACCCGCAACGCTAGCTTCAAGCTGGCTTACCAGCACATGGGATCAAAACGCACATTTGGTGACGGGTTCACCCACAGCGGCTGCGATAGAACAAATCGCCGCCAACTGGCTAGTGGAAGGTCTTGATTTACCCCGAGACAGTGCAGTGGGTTTCGTGACCGGTGCAACCATGGCCAATTTTTGTGGTCTTGCGGCAGCGAGACTCGCCTTACTAACGAGTATGGGGTGGAATCTAGAGGAACGTGGCCTTTTTGGTGCGCCAAACATTCCAGTCTACGTCAGTGAAGAGGTTCACGTTAGCGTGACAAAAGCGTTGGCACTGCTGGGGTTTGGGGTTGGTAGTCTGTGTCGGATGCCAGTAGATGATCAGGGTCGTGTGGATGCTAGTCGCTTAAGCAAAATAGACTCGCCCAGCCTAGTCTGTCTTCAGTCGGGCAACGTCAACACAGGTGCGTTTGACCCAATATCGGACATACATGAACTGACGAAGGACTCCGGTAGTTGGCTGCATGTGGATGGTGCGTTTGGACTATGGGCGCGGTTTTGTTCTGAGTTGTCTACACAGTCCGCAGGTATCGAGATGGCCGACTCTTGGGCAACTGATGCTCACAAGTGGCTTAACGTGCCCTATGACTGCGGCTTGGTATTTTGTAAAGAACCGAAATTCTTGGCATCTGCCATGCGAGCAGATGCAGCGTACCTTGACTTCCAGAACCAGAGAGACCCCAGCACATATACACCGGAGTTATCCCGACGGGCCCGTGGGATTGATACCTATGTAGCATTGAAGACGTTAGGCAAAAGTGGGGTTTCCGATCTGATAAATCGTTGTTGTGCTTTGGCAAAACGATTTGCCCGAAGCCTTGAGAATGCGGGCTTCACCGTTCTAAATGACGTGGTGTTGAATCAGGTGCTGGTGACTCATCCCAAACCTGAAAAGACACCAGCATGGATTCTTGCGATTCAACAAGACGGAACTTGTTGGTGTGGCCAAACTCACTGGCAAGGCTACGATGCCATTCGCATCAGTGTGTCGTCTTGGCGGACCACTGAATCTAACTGTTACACAAATTCCAACTAATACAGGTTATGGGATGCTTCTAGCTGGCTCACCAGCAATTGATGTTGCAGATAGCGTTAGTTGTACA
>JBCCFQ010000268.1:0-5600 GCA_039029655.1 Pseudomonadota bacterium
CGGCATTATCGGTTTAGAGATGGCCTGTGTGTATGATGCCTTAGGCGTAAACGTCAGTGTCGTTGAACTAACGAAAACCCTAATCCCGGGTTGTGATCGCGATTTAGTTCGGCCGTTACAAAAACGGATAGAAAAACGCTACGAAGCCATCATGTTAGGTACCAAAGTCGAAGCAATGGAAGCCTTAGACGAGGGTATCCGAGTCATCTTTAGTGGGGACAAAGCACCTGAGCCGCAAATCTATGGGCGAGTGCTGGTGGCGGTGGGCAGAAGTCCCAATGGACATTTGATCGGTGCAGACAAAGCCGGCCTAGTCACCGATGAGCGTGGTTTCATCCCGGTGGACAAACAAATGCGCACCAATGTGAACCATATCTTCGCCATTGGTGACATTGTGGGTCAGCCCATGCTGGCACACAAAGCGACTCACGAAGGCAAGATCGCAGCTGAAGTGATTTCCGGTAAGAAATCTGCTTTTGACGCTCGGGTCATACCGTCAGTGGCTTACACAGACCCGGAAGTGGCTTGGGTAGGTGTCACCGAAACTGAAGCTAAAAACCAAGGTAGGAAAATTGGCAAGGCGACTTTCCCCTGGGCTGCCAGTGGGCGGTCTCTGGCCTTAGGACGATCAGAAGGTGCCACCAAACTCATTTTTGATGAAGACACAGACCGCGTGATTGGTGCCGGTATTGTAGGTACAAACGCAGGTGATCTTATCGCAGAGGTGTCTTTGGCCATCGAGATGGGTGCCGATGCCGCTGACATCGGTTTGACAATCCATCCTCATCCAACCCTATCCGAATCCGTTGCTATGGCGTCGGAGATGTTTGAGGGGACGATTACGGATTTGTATGTGCCGAAGAAGAGGTAAAGCTGGTTCCTGGTTTCTAGTAACAAGTTTCTAGAGACTGTCTGATGGTGCGTCGTTCTGCAGGGCTAAGTGGTTTCCCTTTGCGGTGGAGGATTTGGCTTCAGGCTTCAGACCTCGGGCTTCGCACCCCTATATCAGGTGCCAAAACCTAGGTGCCACCTTTCTTACCCCGTCATCCTGGCGAAGGCCAGGATCCAGTCAATACTTTGCCGCGAAGCGGCTCCGATTTTTTGGCCTGGCCTCTGCCAGGATGACGTAAGAAGGGTTAGTCTGCGCACTCTTAGCGAAGCTCGAAGCCCTGTGTCTCTGCCCCCAAAGCGGATGCACTACACCAGCGGAACGAGCGTCCGTCCGACAGTCTCTTGAAACTTGCTACTAGAAACTTGTACTTGTTTGCGCCGCTTCGCGGCACAGTATGACTGGATCCTGCCCTGCGGCAGGATGACTAAAAAAGTGAGCAAAGGTTTTTCCCGGATAGCAGTGGGCCTCCGCCAGGATGACGATTGGGAAATGCTTCCAGCCTGCTACCCCCATCTCAGCCGGTTTAGGTCACGTCCATTCGAAGCCTAGGGCGAAAGTATTTTCGAACTGTTTAGCCTGCGGGTGAGACAATACTTTCGCCCTAGGCTTCGTGCCAAGACCTAAGCCGCCACCGACTCCTTCTCCACCACATCCGGATACATCGCATCCAACGGCACAGACTTACCGTCATCGGTTACAACACGACAATGCATGCGTTTCAGTCGACGTGGCTCTGGTACACCACAGGAATGAGCGATCACGCCAATTTCGTAGTGCATTTTTTCCGCATAACGTCGCACCCGTTCTGCTTTGTCGCCTACGTCTAAGCCTTTTTGTAAATCCTTGTCGTGGGTGGTAATGCCTGTGGGGCATGTATTCTTATTACACTGCATTGCTTGAATACAGCCTAAGGCAAACATAAAGCCACGAGCGGAGTTGATGAAGTCAGCTCCCATACACAAGGCCCACGCGGCCTCAGCAGGTGTGATCATCTTGCCGCTGGCCATGACCTTGATGCGTCTTCTAAGACCGTGACGTTTCAGTGTATCCACTACCAATGGCAAGCTTTCTTGGATTCGAAGACCTACGTAGTCAATAAGACTCATAGGAGCAGCGCCGGTACCGCCGTCTGCGCTGTCTACGGTTATGAAATCTGGAGCGCTTTCAATGCCGCGCTTTTTGATTTCAACACACAGCTCATCAAGCCAACCATAAGCACCAATGACTGCCTTAAAGCCCACAGGTTTCCCAGTCACCTTTCGGATGCGGGCGATCATATCCAATAAGTCTTCGCCACTATCCACGTCAGGGTGTCGGTTAGGACTAATGGAGTCGGAGCCTACGGGTATGCCACGGATCTTGGAGATTTCTTCGGTGACTTTTTCTCCCGGCAGGATACCGCCTTTACCAGGCTTCGCGCCCTGACTGAGTTTTAGCTCAAACATCCGGACTTGTTCGTGGGACGCGACTTCCCTGAGTTTGTCGTCGTTTAGGTTCCCTTCCAGATCTCGCACGCCATACTTTGCGGTTCCAATTTGAAACACGATGTCGCAGCCGCCTGACAAATGAAAACGCGACAGACCACCTTCTCCCGTGTTTAACCAGATACCCGACATCTTTGCACCTTTAGACAGGGCACGCACCGCAGGTTCAGAGATGGCTCCGTAACTCATTGCTGAGACGTTGAACAGGGATTTAGTGGTGTAGGGGTTTTCGCAATAGGGTCCAAGGGTGACCTCAGAAGTCCCTGTAGCGTCCTTATCCAAGGTGGGGTAGGGGCAATTAACGAAAATAATCGTCCCCACCGGCCTCATGTCCCGGGAGGATCCAAAGGCGATCGTAGTGTCTACGCCCTTTGCTGCCCGATACACCCATGAGCGAATGGCTCTGTTAAACGGCATCTCCTCGCGATCCAAAGCGAAAAAATACTGTCTAAAAAACTCACCTAGGTGCTCAAACCAGTAACGGAATCTGCCAACCACCGGGAAATTTCGGCGGATAGCATGGGTTTTTTGGGTCTTGTCGATGATGTACATCACCAACACGACCAGTGCACCAAAGCCGAGTAACATGACAAATATCGTTGCCATGATATCGATGACGCGGCCTACAAAGGTCAGATCCATGGGATTCATTCCCCTCTATATCGATGGTTTTTGCTAATACTTCAGTGACTAGGGTCTAAAGACAAAGCGTCTTAAGTAGTAATCCAGGCTGAAGTATCGTCCTCCGCCAATCATCACAAGGGCGAGCAACATAGCGAAATAAATGCCGGCAAATTCGTAGCCACTATTGAGCTTAACAATTGCGCCGTTACCGTTGAGGTAACTGAAGTTGCCATGCTCACGCAATATGTCTTTTGCCCGACTCAATCGCTCTGACGCTTCGATCGTTCTCTCATTGACGTTGTAGCACTTTATGTAGCGCTCAAACACATTGGATTGTGCCTGTGCTTCGCTATCTGGGATGCAAATGGCTGGGGGATTGGACGGAGCAATGGCTGGCCAGCCGTTGTCTAAGTGCACCGAATACCCAGCGACAAACATCGTTGCTGCTAACGGAATAGCCCAAAGTCTTGTAGCGAGACCCAGCAAAATAAAGATGCCACCAAGAAACTCAGTCCAAGATGCCATAAACCACGACAGTTCTACGGGTAAGATGCCAAATGGAAACGGCATGCTGTCTTGAATATGGCTAAACCAGTTTTCGCCGTTGAGTTTTTCCCAGCCCGCTGCAATCAATACGGGTGCAAGGATCAAACGCATCAATAATGATGCAACGCCATCGAAGTGAGTCAGGCCAGCGAAAACACGGTCGTAAAGCCCACGTACAGTATTCACAATAGACATGGTTAAAAAACCTCCAAGCAGTCTTTATCAGCCAAAAAAGCTGAGTCAGTTATTGTTTTGCGGTGCCTAGGATAATGTCATGCCGCCAGAGTTGTTGTAGCGTTTCGCTACCGCCATTGATGACAACCTCCGGTTGCGGGTGATTCATTTCCTGTGCAATTTGCATCATTAACGAATGACCGGAGTTATCAGGACTTTGTTTCAAGATTTCTAAAAGTCGTGCCGTAACCACGTTGATTTCCAAAAAGCCTACCTTATCTTCGTGGCTTCTGTAGACCACCAAATACGTGCCGTGTGGGCTAGGCTCCGAGGGCAGATTGTCTGGTCGGATGGTGTGGACTGGGTATTGATACGACAGTGACCAGGCCAGGGGAGAAACCACAGGCACGCCGGCCATTAGGTTGCCACGAACATCCACCTCACTTAAATCAATGTTGGCCGGATCAACAGATACGGCCAACTCAACCCACTCGTAGTGGGCAAGTTCCACCAGAAAGCCGTAATCGTCAGCGGTGGGCTCGTACTCGTGCTGTAAGAAAGCGATGAATTCCTGGGGCATCTCCAGAAAGAGCGGTGTGTGGGCCTGGTGCTTAACCATAAATTCCCGAATCAGCTGGTCCCAGCGAGCTTGACTGAGTATTTTTTTGATGACAGGAAAGGTGCCTGCTAAGAAACTTGAGACGTTGTTAAAGAAAAGGTCCCTATAAATCGCCATGCGGCGCTCTTCCACATCGGCGGGCCTCGCGTGCTTGTCTGGGTTTCGGATGTGAGCCGCAAAGGCGTATTGGCTCTCCTGAAAGTTGAGCCGCTCAGCCATGGGCCACGGCTCCCTTAGGTTCAGTCCATTTGCGCTGATACTCAGCGATCTTGTCCACTTCTTGGAGAAGAACAGGCAGCGGAGGAATATTGAAATCCCGCTCTAGGAGAGTGGGTACTACGCCAAAGTGTTGATAAGCCGTTTCCAGTAATGCCCAAACCGGATCCACCACATCCGACCCATGGGTATCTACTCGCAGGTCTACAGCCTCTTCATAGTGGCCAGCGATGTGAAAGTAAACTACTCGCTCAGCGGGCAGCTTCTTGAGGTAGTCAACCGGGTCATAGCGATGATTAATGCTATTGACATAGATATTGTTTACGTCCAATAACAGGTCGCAATCCGCTTCCTCTAAAACGGCATTAACGAATTCTATTTCCTTCATTTCCTGATTAGGCGCCGCATAGTAGGACACATTCTCAACGGCGATACGTCTTTCCAAGATGTCTTGTACTCGCTTGATGCGATCCGCGACATAGGTGACTGCTTCAGCGGTGAAGGGAATCGGTAGCAGGTCATACAAGTGGCCGTCATCGCCGCAATAACTTAAGTGCTCCGTGTAAGCGAGGATGCCATGGTCATCTAAGAAAAGTTTCACCTTTTTGACAAAGTCTTCGTCCAACGGGGCAGGGCTACCGATGGATAAGGACAATCCGTGGGTAACAAAAGGGTAGCGCTCGGTGAAATACCTAAATTGCTTGCCTAACTTGCCGCCAACGTCGATCCAGTTTTCCGGTGCCACTTCCAAGAAATCCACCTGGGCCGGCGGGTTGTCCTTTAGGGGGCCAAGCAAGCCTCTTCTTAAGCCTAGGCCGGCGCCGCCCACTGGGTAACTCTTCGTCATCGCGATGTCCTACTATCTACTGCAAATAAAGACCCCATCGGGTCACTCCATATTACACCCTTTGAGGGACGTAGTGAGTGGGAAAAATGGCACTTTTTGATTTTCTCAATCACCGCTAAGTGATTGAACTTTCTTAAGATAAGCTTGTTCATCTGGGATTGTTCCGTCTCTTTGGGCCTGCCACAAGGATTCAGCCAG
>JBCCFQ010000269.1:0-5568 GCA_039029655.1 Pseudomonadota bacterium
CGCTAAACGTGCTGCCAGGCTTTTACCTTGCGATTTTTTTGGCTTCGGGCTTCGGGCTTCGGGCTTCGGGCTTCGGGCTTCGGGCTTCGGGCTTCGGGCTTCGGGCTTCGGCAACATTGTCATCCCGGCGCAGGCCACAAATCTGGAAAATGGTCGTTAAGCCTGCGCGAATAGATCCAGCTTCTTCCATTGTCCTTTCGCAGTGTGCACGCACTCCGAAGGGGTGGATCCAGTAAGAAAGCGTCGCGAAGCGACACTGATTAGTAGGACAAGGTACTGATGATCCTTATCGAAGGAGCCGCTTCGCGGCAAAGTGATGACTGGATCCTGGCATTCGCCAGGATGACGTTGGAGAGTATTGACTCGCCCCCTCCCCCAAAGCAAAGTTGACGTGTATTCGGCTAGGGCTGGGCAAGGGGTTTGAGATCGTTAGCGCCCCCCGCCATGACCAATGCCACTGATACAATCATAGGCGCGGTTCGAAAACCCCTTGCCCAGCCCTAGCCGCCACGCAACTTTCGCGTCACTTCATTTGTACAAGCTGCTCCAGCTTAAACCCTTTCTCAGTAAACACCATGTCAACCGACGTCCAGCCGAACACACCATCCAAGGCAGACATAACTTTATCCACCAATTCCAACGCGGCTTCTTCGGCTGCGGCTTCTTCGGGATCCAGATCCTTGTTCTTTAGTGCATCCAAACGAGAAAAGTGCATCACAAAATCCAAGTAAGCGTCCAGGTCATACGCCATGCTGATAACAGGTGGTTCTGACTTCACATTGGCGTTGAAGATATCGTCTAGATTTGCATCATCTAACCCAACGGACAATGCAATACTATTTTCGCCCATACCAACAAAGGCACTACCATCGAAACCCGGTATGGTGGCGGTGTCAACCTCCACCGCTTTCTGGTTGGGTTCAACGCCTAATTGGGCTAGTTCCGGACTAAACATCGTCGCCATACCCCACATGGCAGGCGCATTGTCCACAGCGATTAAACCACGCATCTTGATTGAGTTTGGATCTGGCTGCATTTGATCGTCCATTTCGATTTCATCAACGATAAAATTAAATCCTTTTACACCCGATACAAACGGTGGAATGGGTTGCGCAAGGGCGGCTTTCATTTGATCCAAACCGGACTGCATATCGGCAAAGTACTCACACTCGTAAGGATCTGCCTCAACCGCAGCAATTTGCGCCTTCGCAAACTCGATGCTCTTTGGAATGTCAAAACCCATACCGAAAGAGAACATGCCAGTCTTACTGGTGCCAACACCCGGTACTGGGGCAGCAAGTTCAGTCAATGACGTCGCCAGGTCTTCGCGGATCTCAATCACAAAATCACTTACCATTTCGTCCGGTGTGAACTTCGTATAACCGGTAACCATTCTTGGCATGACATCGATCATCTCTCGGATCTCAGCCTTACATATGTCAGAAATATTGCTGTTATCAAAATCCATCAACTGTACCAACTCAGCGTTGATACCCGTTGGCTCGCCAAGAAAAACGTCGGCGATCTTGGTGAAATCGATGACCCCACTGACGCCGTGGGCCACATAGCCGTAGTCCGATAGCATTTTGGCAAATTCGTTATTATCGGACGCGTTTCGCTCTGGGGCACTAAGACCCAACAATGCTTTCAACGTATCGTCAGAGGCTTCAGATGGCGCAAAGGTGAGCACCAGTTCATCTCCGATGACGGCCATAAACCCTTGAGCCTTTTCTGTGTCCGGCGTATGCCAATAAGCTTGGCCATCAATAACAGCTGTCGGCATCTCCTTTTCGGCTTCCTCCTGAGCCTCCGCAATGAAATTGCGCATGAGTTCGCCGTCTGTGAGCTGAATACGAAGGACCGGTAACAAACCATGCCCAAACAGAACAAAAGTGGAGTCGGTGCCGAAACCAATGCTCTTCAATCCTTCTTCACTGAACATCTTCTGTGCGAAGTAGTTCAGTAGTTCTTGCTGCTTCTCATACTCAGGATCGTTTTCGACATCTTGGCCCTGGCGTTCCCTCCGCCCCTCTTCAACCGCCGTCAAGAGCACATCTTTATAGGCAACAAATACTTCGTCGAACATACCGCTAAAGCGTTCCAAAATTGGACTCGGTAACGGCTCCAACATGGCAAAAACGTAAGGACTATCGTCCGGAACGTAGCGTAACTGCGTGCTACTTAGGTCTACTTTGGCATTAGTGTCTCCCTCGTCGGACCCACATCCAACCAGAGCTAATGACAAAACAAAGATCGCTACGTATCTAACATTAATCATGGATTACTCCCGGAAAAATTCCCTTCCAATTGCAGAATTGTTGCATATGCTTTTTCTCAAATCTGGAGACACATCACGTTAGTCTCAAATTCGTGAGAAGCGGTTCACATTTTTACCTTTTCCCACTTTTTTTGTAACTGAGAAATACGCTGCAAAAACATCAAAGTAGCAATTGTAACCCTATTTGCTGTGATTTTTGTCAACGACTTCCCCCTTCAAACCGTTAAGACTGCTATCCGATTTTGAAGTAGGAGTTGTAAAACGTGATCCGAGTCACAAAAGGAATATTCGCCACCGCAATACTTAGCTTATCCGCCTTAGCTAGCGCCGATATGCCTGTTGAGCATTGGCAGATGCTAGAAACGGAACTGGATTTTGTCTTCGTTAGCGAACGTGCACCACTGGTTGAACGGCAGGAAATCTTTATCGACCCTATTAACGTTTGGTACCCCACCGAAACTGGTGGTGGCGACGAATTAGTTGAGCAACTTCAACACAAGAGTATGGATTCTTTGGTTCAGTCCCTGAACCAAGCTGGGTACGTGGTACTGGAATCGCCAAAACCGGGCGCTCTTAGACTTCACGTAGAACTCATAGATCTCAAACTGCACTCGGTGCCAAAAAGCGGTAATCCCTGGCAGGATCGGTTCGTATTTGATGTGACGCCTGGTCATCTGACCCTGGTCATGGAGCTGATCGACATCGACACCAACGAAGTGCTGATGAGGGCAGCGGACCAAGAAAAGAGCCTGGACACTAACTTGAGTCCCTGGCAACAGGCCGAGGACCAGTTGCTTAAATGGTCGCAATTAATCGCGGGAAACTTGACTCCGATTACAGAGGGCGACTTATTTCGAATGGCTAAGAAATAAGCCTTTGTTATTTAACATAAAGACGCATGTGCCCTCAAAGAATTCAAGCACTTAGGGCGCAACTTTTTTTACATAACACGTTTGTAGAAACGTGACCAAAATCACGGAGTCGACCTAAGACTCTAAGTAAGCTGACAGCCATAACAATAAGAAAAACCTATGGCTATTTCAGTAATCATCCCGGTATATAACGCCGAAGAATTCCTACGGGCAGCTGTTTTCTCTGCGGTGCAGCAGAAAGAAGTTGGCGAGATCTTACTCATAGACGATGGCTCTCAAGACGGCAGCCTAAAGGTCTGTTATCAAGCCGCGGCCGACTACGATAACGTTCGGGTATTGCAGCACCCCCATGGCGCACACCTAGGATTAGCGGCCAGCCGCAATCTGGGAATCCGCGAAGCCAATTACGACTTCATCGCCTTCCTAGATGCCGATGACTATTACTTGCCAAAACGGTTCGGGGCACCCTTTCGGACCTTAGCGCTGCGACCTGAGATTGATTGTGTCTACGAGGGTGTCGAAACTTTTTTTGAGCCTGAGTCTCATCGAGATGCATACATGGCCATTCATGGCAAGACTCTCGTCACCATGGACGCACCCTATGTGGGAAATGACCTGTTTTCCGCTATCGCGTCTGGGCGTCATGGCTATCCCTCCCTGGTTGGTCTGTTGGTTCGAAAAGAGTCTCTGTTGCGCGTCGGCCTGTTCAACGAACAACTGGAAATGCACGACAACACAGCCTTGATCCTCAAGTTGGCTGCACTGACGTCAATGACACCCGGTCGGATCAATAAGCCCGTCACAAGAAGACGGGTACATACCAACAACAAGAGTCTAACTACGCCCTGGGATCTCCCCACCATGTGGCAAAGTCTTTGGAAGTGGGCTCGACACGAAGCAAGACTCAGTGACGAAACCTACAACAATGTGTTAAGGCACTATCTCTTGAGTACTCTCGGCGAGACACCAGAAAATCATGGTCGCCGCCGTGCCATTCGCACGATTCGCGAGTGGATGAGCATCGTCAACAAATACCCTCACATCATCAAACGTGGGCTCGTGTGGCGCTACATCAAACAAGCACTGCGGCCGCTGCTGTCTAGACCCAAAACCGTCAGTCTTGAAACGGCAACCCCAAATAAGTCTGTGTTCTAGGTAGACTGAGACTGGTAAAGATGCACATCCCGCTGAGGGAAAGGAATACTGATCCCTTTCTCGTCAAACTTGCGTTTGACCGTTTCTGTAGTGTCAAAAAAGATACCCCAATAGTCTCCAGTATCCGCCCAGACTTTTACGGCGAAATTCACTGAGTTATCGGCCAGTTCCGCCACGGCGATGACCGGAGCAGGATCTTGATGGACTCGACTATCGGAAGAGACGATCTCCTGCAGGCATTGTTTTACGGTATCGAGACTGTCCCCGTAACCGACGCCAAACACCATATCTACTCGTCGGGTATCGTTGGCAGAATAGTTGGTTATTGTGTCCGACATGACGGCACTATTGGGCACGATGACTCTTTTGTTGTCCGGCGTATTCAAAATTGTGGTAAAGACCTGCACAGAATCAACAGACCCAGACACTCCCGCAACTTCAATATAGTCACCCGTGCGGTAAGGTCGAAATAGGATAATCAGCACACCGGCAGCAAAGTTAGACAGTGATCCTTGTAACGCCAAACCAATGGCAAGTCCCGCCGCACCCAGTATGGCCACAAAAGAGGTGGTTTCCACGCCGAGTTGCGTGATGGAGGCCAAGATCACGACGGTCAAGAGTAAGGCGTATACCAGATTCCCCAAGAACCGCTGCAACATCTCCTCAACATCGCTCTTTTGCATGAGCGACTTCACCAGTGCCGTCACTCTCCTCGCCGCCCAACGACCGACGATGAAGATTGCCAGGGCCGCTATCAGCTTGACGGAGAATTCGAGACTCAGGTCATAAACAATTTGTAGGATTTTATCTGTGTCCATCGCGCACACCTTACTAATGATTGGACGTGATTCCCGTCATAGGAAGCACTGAAGCGCGAGATTTTGCGTCAGTATTAGGACAACATCAAGTGGCAAATCCAAATCTAAAACCACTGAAATAACATGGGTGCATAAACAGAAGCTGGATCAAGAACCCGACAAAATGGTAGCTCTCTACGTAGGACTAAAATGGGTAGTTACTTGGTACCGCCTCAGCGGCTAAGCATCACTCCATAAGCTTTCTGACGAAGTACATGTACTCCAGTGCTGTTCGAAACGCGAGCTGATCCTGATTAGCCGTGCCACCGTGTCCGCCCTCAATGTTTTCAAAATACAAGAACGGGTGCCCATGATCCGATAACTTGGCCGCCATCTTTCTCGCGTGACCAGGATGTACTCGATCATCCTTGGTGGAGGTATAAAAAAAGACCTCTGGGTAATCCGC
>JBCCFQ010000270.1:0-5561 GCA_039029655.1 Pseudomonadota bacterium
GGCGTGATGACATGTATCACAGGGGTTTCGGGGTCAGGCAAGTCCACGCTAATCAACGATACGCTGTATGAATACGTTGCCCGCGAGATCAACAAGAGTGCTTCCCACGAGCCCGCCCCATGCATCGCGGTGGAAGGAATAGAGCATGTCGATAAAGTAATTGAAATCAATCAAAGCCCCATTGGCCGGACGCCTCGATCAAATCCCGCCACTTACACCGGTCTATTCACACCCATTAGAGAACTGTTTGCGGGCACTCAAGAAGCACGATCTAGAGGCTATCGACCGGGTCGATTCAGTTTCAATGTTAAGGGCGGTCGATGCGAAGCCTGTCAGGGTGATGGCGTGATCAAGGTGGAGATGCACTTTCTCCCAGACATCTACGTTTCATGCGATCTGTGCAAGGGTCAGCGCTACAACCGAGAGACTTTGGAGGTCCGATACAAGGGACGCAACATTCACGAAGTGCTAGATTTAACGGTAGAAGACGCGTTGCAGTTTTTCTCTGCAGTGCCAGTCATCGCAAGAAAGCTGAAAACACTTATGGATGTTGGCCTGTCTTATATTCGTCTCGGCCAAAACGCGACAACCTTGTCAGGCGGTGAAGCGCAACGGGTCAAGCTCGCTAAGGAGTTATCGAAAAGAGACACCGGCAAAACACTCTACATCTTGGATGAGCCCACCACCGGTCTGCACTTTCATGACATTGCCCAACTATTAACCGTATTGCACAGCCTGCGTGATCATGGCAACACCATCGTTGTGATCGAGCACAACCTGGACGTGGTCAAAACCGCAGATTGGATTATTGATCTAGGCCCGGAAGGCGGCGACGGAGGTGGCACCATCGTCGCAACAGGTACCCCCGAAGATGTAGCGAAGAATCCAGATTCCTTCACTGGAGAGTTTCTGAAACCCATCTTAAAGGCGCCTAAGAAGAAGCAGTTGGCTAGAGCCTGAGCGCCACCAGTAACAGACATCTGGGCTTCGGGCTTCGGGCTTCGGGCTTCGGAAGCCAGGAGCCTGGGGTCTGAAGCCAAGATAGCAAAATCGTCTGTGGGTGTGTGACCCATGCTTCTCTTAACCCCTTATGCCCTAACCCCTTATCCCTCATAGGATTTTTCTGGCGCTCCAACCAGATCTAGAGTATTCTTAAAGACCTGGGGGCTGGACCAAAGCCGCGACGGAACGCTGCTGTATTGCTTTGCAAATGGTGATACGCCGTATGAGAACTATAACGATAGCGTTGTTATCCCTGAGTCTGCTCGGGTGCATCAGCATGCCAAAATCTTCCTCGGTGAAATTTCGTTCATTAGAGTCAGGTAAGGCTGTCGAGGATTGCTTTGCCCTTGGTAAAGGACAGGGCTTTATCTACTTTTTCGAGTCCAATCACGAAGTCGATTTCAATATCTACTACAAGACCGATCACCAGTATGTTTTCACCGTTGATGCCCCGAAAGCCAAGCACGTGCGTGGGCGATTCAAAGCACCTCGACAAAACAACTATTGCCTGATGTGGACAAACGATCAGGAAAGCGCCGCAGAGGTGACATGGACATTGTTGTCCGACGCCTAGGGTAGGTTCTCAGCGTGCCACGATTCAGCGTCGGTATTGACACTGGCGGAACCTACACGGATGCGGTCGTCATCAATGTTGATACTCACGAAGTCTTGGCAACTGCGAAGTCTCTCACCACAAAAGAAGATCTATCCAAAGGGATCCAATCCGCACTAAATCAGGTCGTCAGTAAGCTGGGTTCAGATTTCAACCTGAATGCTATCGACCTGTGTTCTATTTCCACAACCCTAGCAACCAACGCCCTTGTGGAAGGTCATGGGTCCTCGGTGGGCGTTTTTCTGATCGGTTTTGACGAAGCAATGGTTAGCAGAACCGGCATCTTAGACTTCGTTGCGGCAAGTCATGTAGTGACCATTACTGGGGGTCATCGTTACGATGGATCAGAGCAATCGAACCTGGATGAAACATCCATAAAAAAAGCCCTGGCTTCAGACTTGGGCAAAGCGGACGGCTTTGCGGTGGCTTCCCATTACTCGGTGAGAAACACTAGCCACGAAAAAAAAGCGGCCGAAATCATACATAGTGTTACCCAAAGACCGGTCACCGGATCCCATGAACTATCGGATCACCTCAACGGCCCACGACGAGCGCTAACGGCAACGCTCAACGCGAAGATCATTTCCCTCATCGTTAAGCTTGAACGCGCCGTACGAGACAGCATAAGTCGTTTGGGACTGAACGCAGAAATCATGATCGTGAAAGGCGACGGCTCAATAGCTACCGCTGATACCGTGGTACACAAACCCATTGAGACTATCCTATCCGGCCCTGCGGCCAGTGTCATAGGTGCGCGCTTCTTGACGGGTGCTAGCGACTTCCTAATTGCCGACATTGGAGGCACAACATCGGACTATGCAAGTGTTCAAAACGGTTGGCCTCGGATCAATAGTCAAGGAGCAGAAGTGGGTGGCTACCAAACGCTGGTCCAGGCCATTGATATGCGCACCACTGGGTTGGGCGGGGATAGCGCGGTATTGGTGGATGACCATGGCAACATCCAACTGGCCACGTACCGTGTCATACCTATATCCTCAGTCGCTAAACGTTGGCCTTGGGTAACCAACAAACTCAAGGTCGCTCTGAGTATGACCCACGGCAAACGAACCGCAAGTTGTTATCTGATTGTGTCTTCAGAACCCAGTGCGCTACCCGGTGATCTAGCGCCAAAAGATAGGCAGTTCTTGTTGGAACTGGACGCGGAAAACCCCCACCCAATCGGAGAGCTTGTATACAGCGCGGCGGACCGCTCTCGAATTCAAAGGCTCTCCAAACTCGGTCTTATTCAACTCAGTGGTTTCACTCCCACGGATGCCGCTCATGTATTAGGCCATCAGTCCCAATACTGTACCGAAAGCGCAACAATAGCCTGCGAGTTACTCGGGCGCGCCAACGGTCTAATTGAAGGTAAGTCGGAGTCGGCTAATATCAGTACTGTGGCCCAGAAAGTTCATGACGAGGTAGTACGCAAAAGCGCCGTGTATGTTTTGGAACAATTGACGTCTAGGCGATTTGATTCAAAGGACCCATGGTTAGAGGCAGTGGCGACAGGTTCTAAAAGACTAGGCAACGTTCAGGTGTCCATGACGCCATCGATACCTCTTATTGCCGTGGGTGGGCCAGCACAGGTTTACTATGGCGACGTTGGTCGTCGTCTAAATTGTGACACAACCATTCCGGAAGGGGCATCCGTGGCCAACGCCATCGGTGCCGCCATTGCAAAGTTTAGGCTGCGCCGAGAGATTGAAGTGACCCTGAACGAAAAAGGCGGCTACTTCATACATGTTGATGAGTCACCGTTGATGCGTGATGAAGGGGAAGCCGCTATTTCTCTTGCAAAGACCGTTGCCACGCAAGCGGTAAAGAACGAGGCGCTCTCCATGGGTGGAGAAGCCTCAGACATCAAACTCAACGTGTCTCGTATTGATATCCCGAATGCCGACCCTGCCGTTAGCCTCGTGTCCGCAACTATTACTGCGGAAATGATCAGCAAGGTTGTGACCCATAAATCCAGCCAATAAAAAAGGGGTGCCAAGCACCCCTTTCGTCGAATGCTGATCCGCTAGCTACTCGTCGTCGTCTTCCTCTACCACAACTTCGGGCTGATCCAACAACTGCACGATGGCCATGGGCGCTGCATCGCCTGGGCGATTGCCAGTTTTCAATATACGCAAGTAACCACCGGGCCGTTCTTTAAAGCGCGGCCCAATCTCGGTAAACAGTTTCCCGACTGCTTCCTTGTTGCGCAATCGATCAAATGCCTGGCGTCGTTGTGCCACACCATCAGTCTTAGCCAATGTGATCAATGGCTCCACAACACGACGCAACTCCTTGGCCTTTGGCACAGTCGTCTTGATTGTTTCGTGCAGCAGCAAAGACCCCGCCATGTTTCTGAACATGGCTTTTCGATGTGAACTGTTTCGGCTTAGCTGCCGTCCGGAATTGCGATGTCGCATTGTTCTCTACCTATATGATGGATGCGGGACGGGTCGGCTGACCTTCGTCTCGCTTAAGACTGGCCGGTGGCCAATTCTCAAGTCGCATACCCAAACTCAAACCGTGGCTGGCCAACACTTCTTTGATTTCGGTCAGCGATTTCTTTCCTAAATTCGGTGTTCGAAGCAACTCTACCTCGGCTCTTTGAACCAAATCGCCAATGTAATTGATGCTCTCCGCTTTCAAGCAGTTTGCAGATCGAACGGTCAACTCCAACTCGTCTACCGGTCGCAGCAAAATGGGATCAATCTCAGCTTCCGCTGCTGCACCAGCACCTTCTTCCTCACCCTGTAGGTCAACAAATACGGTCAGCTGATCTTTCAGAATGCTGCCGGCACGCCTGATGGCCTCTTCCGGATCAATGGTGCCGTTGGTCTCAATCTCGATGATCAACTTGTCTAAGTCAGTACGTTGCTCAACACGCGCCGCCTCAACGGTGTAGGACACACGACGAACAGGACTGTAAGACGCATCCAGCACCAAAGTACCGATAGGCCTGGACTCCTCGTCAAAGCTCATTCGTTGAACTGCGGGTTGATAACCGCGTCCACGCTTAACCTTGAGACGCATGTTGAGCTCACCGACTTTGGTAAGATTCGCAATCACGAAATCAGGGTTCAGGATTTCGATATCGTGGCCTGTCTCTATGTCTCCCGCCACAACAGGACCGGGACCACGCTTAGACAGGGTGACCTCTGCTTCGTCCCTGGCATGCATTTGGATGGCGACTTCCTTAAGATTCAGAAGGATATCAACCACGTCTTCTTGTACACCCTCGATGCTGGTGTACTCATGAAGAACACCTTCGATTTCGGCCTGAACAATGGCAGCTCCTGGCATGGAGGACAAAAGTATCCGTCGCAAAGCGTTACCCAAGGTGTGGCCGAAACCCCTTTCAAAAGGTTCGATGACCACTTTGGCTTGTGTACCGGTCTGGGACTGTACTTTTACAACTCGCGGTTTTAAAAATTCTGACACGGATCCCTGCATTGGGAAACCCCTCACTCAATAGTTACTTGGAATAAAGCTCTACAACCAGATTTTCATTGATATCTGGCAAGAATTCTTCTCGATCGGGCACACTCTTAAATACGCCGCTCATCTTCTTCTCGTCGATTTCTACCCACTCCGGGAAACCTACTTGACCAGCGATCTCCAAAGCCGACTGAATACGACTTTGTTTGCGAGCCTTTTCCCGAACCTGAATGGCGTCACCAGGCAAAACCTCATAGGAAGGTATGGTCACCGGATGACCATTCACTTCTATGGCTTTATGGCTAACCAACTGACGAGCCTCAGCACGAGTTGCAGCGAATCCCATTCGATAGACTACATTGTCCAAACGGCTTTCCAACATCTGGAGCAGGTTTTCACCGGTAGCACCTCGGCGCTTTGCCGCCTTTTTGATTAAACCCCCTTTCTAAAAATTTCCCCCTTTCTAGGAAAAATTGGCCAACCCTCCCCTTTCAGCGATTTTTGGAAAATTGCA
>JBCCFQ010000271.1:0-5550 GCA_039029655.1 Pseudomonadota bacterium
GCTTACCTGCCAGGAACAGGCCATCTGAGTTGCGGCTACAGTCACTTTCATGGCGATTATCCTTAGATTTCTTAGTCAAGTTAACTCGAGTAAGAAAACTTGTCAAGAAATTCACCGGGTGCTGATACAAGCCAGGCACCGATTGCCTAGTTCCGGTGGAATACGGGCGCAAAATGAAAGTAGCCTGGGGCCGGCTATAGGTGCTCGAGGCCTTTGGCGGCACGGTATCGGAAATATAAAGCTACCGCAGGAGTCGAACTCCCCAAGGCAGTGGCTATCGCCGGTCGTGCCTTAGACTCTGATCCACCGCGTGAAAAATTTGGTCAAGGCAATGTTCCTTAAGAACACACTCCGCAGTAAGTCTTGCCAACGCCAAACGGGTAACCCGGCCAGTGACATCTCTATCAGAATACAACCTCGCGTTTCCAGAGGCTTTTGTACCGTAGGGTTCAAGTTCACCGTTTCTTATAATCGTGTATTTCGCGTTACTGTTCATCACCGCTTTCTCACCAACGCTTTTGGCGCGAAACACTTTGCCAATGCCCGAGTTAGAGGCTACCGGATAAACGTGGGCACTGTCACCCGCACCGATGGAACCATGCAAGATAATTTGTTTTACGCGAGCGGCACTTGCGGCCCGCGCAAGGTTTTGGGCTGTGATCGCATAAAACTCCGCTCCATTGGGTCCTCGCTCGAGAGCATCCACCACCACATCGAAACGACGACCGCTCATGGCAGCCTGCACAGAGTCAAACTCAAGTGCGTCACCAACAACATAATCGACCTTGAGACCCGCCAATCGTGATTTGTCTGAGGTAGATCTCACGAAGACCGTGACTTGATGACCCTCTGCTTCAAGCGCCTTCACAATATCTGAACCCAGTTTTCCGGTTCCGCCAAACACCAAGACTTTTGCTGAATCACTCTGTTGAGCCGAAAGGGAATTGCAACCAATTCCAACGAATGAAATGAGGGTTATTAGTATGAGGTGTGCGAGTTGTTTCACAGTGGGATCTTTGCGCTACGCGGGTGCTTCAAATTTAGCTCATATTCGCAAGGCCGTGTACTGGTATCGTTAATTTCTCGCTCCACGTAGATGAAGACAACTCCGGAAAAACAACTTGCGCCGCTTCGCGGCAATTAGTTTTACTGGATCCTGCCCTGCGGCAGGATGACGACCTTGGGAAGTCAAACTCAAGCTTGGATCTTGGTCTTTCACTAGGGCCTACAGCGACAGTGCTACGAGCGCTTAGGTCTTAAGTCGTTACACCGACGGTTGCACTTAATACTTTGACTCGCAACCTAATTTCTTGCACAACCTCAATTTTTCCCCGGGACAGTAGTGGGCCTTCGCCAGGATGACGGAATCGTGCCGAAGAATCTCGCTCTTCCCAGGGCAAGCGGATGAAGACGACGGGTAAGTGTTTTGGAGCTGTTTAGCCTGCGGGCGAAGAAATACTTACCCGTTGTCTTAATCCTTCGCAACAACTCCGGAAAGACAATTCGCCCCGCTTCGCGGCAAAGTATTGACTGGATTCTGGCATTCGCCAGAATGACGATGGATTGATCGCTTAAGCTCACGAAAGAGATGTGGCGGAGAGAGAGGGATTCGAACCCTCGAAGGGCTTTTAACCCTTACTCCCTTAGCAGGGGAGCGCTTTCGACCACTCAGCCATCTCTCCGTTCAGATCGGTATTTTGGCATGAGACGACCCTTCGAAAAAAGGCCGAATCGAAAAAAAGCTACTAATTGGAGTTCGAATAATCCTATTCGGTAGACGGCTCCGAATCGCCGTTTCTTTCTCTCTGGATCCGTTCGTAAATTTCTTCCCGATGAACTGCAACAGTTTTTGGTGCATTGACTCCAATTCGGACCTGATTTCCCTTTACGCCTAATACGGTGATAGTGACTTCATCCCCTATCATCACCGATTCGCCAACGCGTCGCGTCAAAATCAACATTAAAAAACTCTCCCCAAAAGCCACCCCCGATGGCAATTGATTTGGTTATACACAACGCTTTGTTATTGTATTTGAGTACTACTCAAAAAGTGGCCTTAATCTACACGTTTCCTGAGAAATGTAAACCCTTCTTTTTCATAATGAAAATAGCCGAACAACGACATCTATTCGGCGAAAACGACAATTCAGATTTAAGTACGCCTCATGTTTTAAGGGTTTCGTTCTAGATCAAAGGCTTCGTGGAGTGTACGGACGCCAAGCTCTAGATACTTCTCGTCCACTAGGACCGAAACTTTGATCTCCGAGGTGGAAACCATACGAATATTGATACCTTCACTGGCCAACGCTTGGAACATTTTAGTAGCCACACCACTCTGGGAGCGCATTCCCAAGCCCACTAGGGAAATTTTGACCACCGAATCATCACCATTGATGGCCTTAACCCCCATGTCTTGTGTTGACTGAGACACCAATTCCATAGCCTTTTCAAAGTCTGCCCGCTGCACGGTAAAACCAAAGTCCACTCGACCGTTGGCGAGACTGGAGTTCTGAACAATCATATCGATTTCGATACCAGCATCAGAAATGGGCTGAAGTAGTTTGTGTGCGATGCCAGGCTGATCGGGGGCACCGTGAATGGCAACTTCAGCCTCATCCCGGGTAAAGGCAATACCGGTCACTTCTTCTGCTTCCACCTTATCTTCCTCATAACTAATCAGTGTTCCCACACCATCGTTGAAGCTCGACAGTACGCGAATGGGTAAATTGTATTTGGCCGCTAACTTAACCGAACGAATCTGTAACACTCGCGACCCAAGACTGGACATCTCTAACATCTCTTCGAAGGTAAGCCGCGGCAATAATCGGGCTTTAGGCACCACACGTGGATCTGTTGTGAACACCCCGTCCACATCAGTATAGATGTCGCATTCATCAGCCCTCAGTGAAGCAGCCAGGGCAACGGCAGTGGTATCGGACCCACCCCTACCTAAAGTTGTGATGTTCTTTTTTCGATCAATCCCTTGAAAACCTGCCACGACAGGAATGATGCCGTTGTCCAGGTCAAACTTGAGGCGCTCGGTTCCGATTTCTTCGATTTGCGCTTTGGTGTGAAGGCTGCTGGTAACGATCGGCACTTGGCTGCCGGTATAGGATTTGGCGGGAAAACCTCGGTTGTCCAACACAATACTCATCAAAGCCATAGACACCCGCTCGCCTGCGGACAACAACACATCCATTTCCCGTTTGCTGGGTCGTTTGGTAATTTCGTCCGCCAAGCCTTGGAGTCTATCGGTCTCTTTTCCCATGGCGGATAGGACCACGACCACATCATGGCCAGCCTTTTTTGCCGCAATGACGCGATCGGCCGCTCTAGAAAACAATTCCGGCGTGGCTAGGGAAGTACCACCCCACTTCTTAACTAGCAACGCCATGACAAAGCCCTAATTAGAAATGGCCTGTTGCACAATTTCTGGTACCTGGGCCAGAGCCTTGTCCAAGCCAGCAACGTCGGACCCACCTCCCTGTGCCATATCTGGTCGTCCGCCCCCCTTGCCACCAACTTGCTCGGAAACGGCTTTTACCACGCGACCCGCTTGTACTCGGTCCGTCTCGTTCTTTGTGACACCGGCCACCAAGGTAACTTTGCCTGTTTCACCATTGGCGCTGGCCAACACCACAACGGCAGCGCCCAGTCGGTCCTTATGTCTGTCTACCGCTTCCCGCAACACGCTGACATCAACATCATCCAAACGCTGAGTCAGCACTTTGATACCGGATACATCCACGATGGCGTCGTCAGTTTGGGATCCACCTGTTGCCATTTTGGTTTTTAAATTTTTTAAGTCCCGCTCTAGTTGTTTGTTTTTCTCCAACATCTGGGTGACTTTACTGGACAACTCATCCCTCGGCGCTTTGAGGGCGGACGCAAGACCAGCCAAGGTTTCTTCGTTGTGCTTGATCACCCTCAACGCACAAGCTCCGGTCACGGCTTCAATTCGACGCACGCCCGCGGCAATGCCGGATTCGCTGAGAATCTTAAACACACCAATATCCCCGGCACGAGACACATGAGTACCACCGCATAACTCCATGGAGATATCACCCAGTCTTAGCACACGAACATCGGCGTCATACTTATCCCCAAAAAACGCCAATGCACCTTCGGCAATGGCTTGGTCGTAGGGCAACTCGCGAATCTCAGCCTTAGCATTTGCACGTATCTCGCCGTTCACCACATCCTCAATGTCATTGAGTTGCTCAAGCGTCAGTGGCTCGTAGTGAGAAAAATCAAATCGCAGACGATCTGGTTCAACCAATGAACCTTTTTGCTGAACATGGTCACCCAACACGTGTCGTAGCGCGGCGTGCATTAAGTGAGTCGCCGAGTGATTCAAGATGGTTGCATTCCGCCGTACGTCATCTACCTGAGCCGTGACCGCATCACCCACCTTCAACTCACCGGCACTGAGTTCACCTATGTGACCATGCGCCTTTTTGAACTTCTTGGTATCGGCAACCTGAAAGCTTGAGTCCCCCACGGACAACACACCGTGATCGCCAACTTGACCACCGGACTCACCGTAAAACGGCGTCTTATTCAAAAACACAATGGCGGACTGGCCAGCGTTTAACGAGGACACCATCTTCCCATCTACCACAATCGCCGTGACCTGGCCTTCATCCTTCAGATTGTTATAGCCGGTAAACTGGGTAACCTCATCTGGGTACTCAGCGTTATCCAAATCCACCTTAAAAGCACTACTGGCCTTGGAAAGATCCCGTTGGGCGGCCATGGACTTGGCAAACCCTGCCTCATCAATCTTGAGATTTCTCTCTCTTGCGATATCGGCGGTTAAATCCATAGGGAAACCATAGGTGTCGTACAACTTAAACACCGTTTCACCAGCAATGGTGTCTCCAGACAACCGCCTTATGGCCTGCTCTAAGATCACCATGCCTTGGTCTAATGTTTCCGCAAAGCGTTCTTCTTCTTGGCGCAAGACCCGCTCTACATGACTCAAGCTTTTGGTCAACTCAGGGTAAGCCTCACCCATTGCCTCATTCAGCGTGCTGGCCAAACGCCAAAAGAAAGGTTCGCTTGTTCCTAACTTGTTGCCATGACGAAGGGCACGACGGATGATTCTCCGCAACACGTAGCCACGACCCTCATTAGAAGGCAATACACCATCAACAATCAAAAACGAACAGGCTCTTATGTGATCCGCAATGACTTTGAGGGACGGATTGTCCAGGTCGCCAGTCTTAGTGACAGCCGCTGCCGATTTGATGATGCTTTGAAACAAATCAATATCGTAGTTGCTGTGGACACCCTGCATCACCGCAGCCACCCGCTCTAAACCCATACCCGTATCCACAGAGGGTTTAGGCAGTGGGGTCATAGCTCCATCGGCGCTTCGGTCAAATTGCATAAAGACCAAATTCCAAATCTCGACGTAACGATCACCATCTTCTTCAGGCGAACCCGGTGGCCCCCCTTCCACATCAGGACCGTGATCATAAAAAATTTCGGTACAGGGTCCGCAGGGACCCGTGTCTCCCATAGACCAAAAGTTATCTTTCTCACCCA
>JBCCFQ010000272.1:0-5550 GCA_039029655.1 Pseudomonadota bacterium
AACTTGGGCTCAGCAGCATATTCCACGTGTGAAACAGATGTCTGAAGACGGTCTCTAACTCGCTCATCGAACTCTTTCATTTCATCGGCGCTAAAAGCGTTGGCTAATGACAACATGGGCGCTTGATGGGTCACTGTCGAAAAGGAATCGATGGGGGAAGCACCCACACGCTGGGTAGGAGAATCAGACGTGATTAATTCAGGATGAGCAGCTTCAATGTTATCCAACTCACGAAGCAAACGGTCATATTCCGCATCACTGATGGTCGGTTCATCGAGCACATGATAACGATAGTTGGCATCGCGAAGTTGTTGGCGTAGAGCTTGTACTTGCTTTTTAAGGCTGTCTACCACGGCGGGCCTAAGCCCTTTGCTTTTTTTGCTCGAGCTGGAAGGCGATGATTTCTTCTCGGATATGCCCCGCCGCCTGATTACTCATAGAGCTGCCTTGTTGATCCAAAACATCACCACCGAGTTCTAGGGCGATGCTGCGAGCAACTTCCAGCATGTCTGTAAAAACTCTCACGCCATCAACGGGAGAAGGTAGAACCATGAAAAAAGTGACACCGGGGGTAGACAAGTTATCGATGTTACCCAGGTCGAAGGTACCGGGTTCCAGCATATTGGCAACGCTAAATGCAACTTGGTCTGAACGCCCCTCTACGTTGCGATGGAAAATCCCAAACTTGCCGTGCATCAAGCCATTGTCATGCAACACCTGAACCACTTGGCTACCTGGAAAGCGCGCTGCACCGCCGGCCGCCACGTGCAATGACACAATTCTGGTGTTGTCATCTTGCGGCTTTGCAGGCGTCTCCGCCTGCGCCGGTGTCTCTTCCTGGCTTTGGGTAGCTTGCAGCTTAGGCTCGCTGCCTTCCAGGTAATCGACAAAATCAGCTTCGCCGCCCAGACTGGGTTCAGTACGATTGGACGACTGATCACTCTTTTTGAGGAAATCTGGCTTCTTGACCGAAAGCTTTCGATTCCAAAAGAAATAAATGCCGGCGAGAAGCACGACACCAACCGCTAGTAGAATCCATCGTAGTTCAGTCATGACATGACCCACATTTTCCTGTCAATTCACCCTGTTCGTTCGCGGTCTCTTACATCGCCACCATTTCGACTGCTTCGTCGATATCCACAGCCACCAACCGAGAAACCCCGGGTTCATTCATGGTAATACCGGTCAGCTGATGGGCCAACTCCATTGTGATCTTGTTATGGGTGATCACTACGAATTGTACACGACTGGACATTTCTCGAACGATATCGCAGAAACGTACAACATTGGAATCATCCAAGGGCGCGTCAACCTCATCCAACATACAAAATGGTGACGGGTTGAGCTCAAATATTGAAAACACCAGAGCCACAGCGGTGAGCGCCTTCTCACCACCAGACAATAAGTGGATCGTGCTGTTTCTTTTGCCCGGCGGACGGGCCATTACGGTTACGCCAGCACTGAGTAAGTCATCGCCTTGTAAATCAAGGTAGGCGTGACCGCCACCGAACAGCCTGGGAAACAATCGCTTGAACTGATCGTTGACTTGGTCAAAGGTTTCTTTGAATCGGGTGCGAGTCTCGCGGTCAATTTTAGCTATGGCCGACTCCAGGGTTTCCAAAGCCCGAACCAAGTCTTCGTTCTGGGCGTCGAGGTACTCCTTGCGCTCCGATTGCTCTTTAAATTCGTCAATAGCAGCTAGGTTAATGGCGCCAAGACGGTTGATTCTGTTTTGCAGTTTGGTCAGTTGCTCATCCCATTCCTCGATGGACGCTTCTTCGGTCAGCCCGTCAATGGTAGAAGCCAGATGAAAACCCGTAGCCACAAACTGCTCCATAAGGTTTTCTTTTCTAACCTTGAGTTCCCGGACCGCCAACCGAACGGTCTCTACCAACTCCCTGGCCTCTTGGACTTTTTGCTCTTTGTCTACCCGACTTTGCTCGCGCTCTCGGACTAAGCTATCTGCTTCATCCATTTTCAACCGCGCGCCACCCAGCTCTTCTTTCACCTCGAGATTCAACGCTAGTTGTGCGTCGAGCTCAGTTTTTAAGTCCAACAATGGCGACTCGCCCTGGGCTAAGAGCTCACTGAGTTCTTGTAATCTTGTCTTTAAGCGGGAAGCCTGTGTTTGCACTCTGCTTAGGCTCTCCTTAATAGAGGTTTCTGCGGAACGACGAGACTCAACGTGAATTTTTAGATCCTGGGTCTTGGTTTGATCAGCCTCAGCCGCGGTCCGTGTTTGTTCCAACTCGCGAACGCGAACATCTCGTTCTGTCTCTAGCTCGGTCTTTTGTTCAGAAAAATCGTTTGTTGCCGCTTCCGCTTGCCTAAGTGCAACTTGCGCCGCCCGCAAAGCCGTTCGCTGTTGCTCCATTTGCTCGGCAATTTCACTGGCTTCAGTCTCAAGGCTACCGGCGTGCCGGCTCATGTGGTCGATTTCAGACTTTCTAGACCCCAACTGAGCGTTAAGATCCGATAATGCACCACGAGCGCCATCAAGATCAGCAAGTTTTTGTTCTCGCCCCGACTCCAGTCGTTTTAAGTCGTCCCGAACCCGTTGATGTTGCTCTTCAACCCGTCGTTGTTCGGCGCTCATCTGTTGATACTGTTGCTTTAACTTTTGAACTTCCTGTTCGCGGCGCAGAACCCCTGAGTGAGGATCCACCGCTCTTGATACCCGCAGCCAATTTTTTCCTAGCCAGAGTCCTTCCCGGGTGATAATGGATTGACCGGGTTCCAGATTGACTCTTTGTGCCATGGCCTGGGCCACTGAATCAGCGGTAAACACGGAAGCCATCATGGGCGCCAGACTCATGGGTGAGTCGACTTTCTCTAACAATGAACCAGTCAGCGCAGGATAGGGATGAGCGGCTTTCTCGACAAAACCCACAGACCCTTTGTCCAACTGCGCCAGATCTGTAAGCACGGCGTCCACGCGATCTACGCAGATGGCTTCCAAATAGGGCCCCAAAACAGTTTCTACGGCTCGCTCCCAACCTTCAGACACTTTAAGGGTCTGTGCCAAACGCGGGTTGTGACTTAAGCCGTTGGATTCAATCCACTTGGACAACTCTTCGCTGTCTTTACCCAAAGCGGCTTGCTGTAACGCCATGAGTGAGGCGAGTCGACCTTTTAGCTGTTGTTGACCGCTACGATATTGATCAAGTCGCTGAGTTAGCCCAACGTCACGTTGTCTAAGTTCCTTTACTTGCTGGGTTAGAGCATCGTGCTCTGCGTTTAATACTTTGGCCTTTTCGGTGGCACTGGACTGTTGGCCATGCAGAGCCTGTACGGCCTGCTCTAAGTCCTGTACCGACAGCTCGGACCGCTTGCCCTGCAACCGGTCCTGGGCATGGGACAGCCGGCGCATTTGTTCATTGATATGTTCAATTCGAGTCTTTTCTACATGAACGACACGATGGGCTTCGCTTGATCTATCACTAAACACTTGCCACTGATGCCGCCACTGTTCCAAAGCTGCTTCAGCCGTCTTGTACGCCCCGTGGGTTTTGGCGGCCGTTTCCTGGGCCGCACTCAATTCCGGCAATAGGCTAGACAACGCACTGCTAATTTCCTTAAGCTGCTCTTGGTCTCTGGCTTCGTGACCCTCAAGCTCTGCTAACTCTACTTTGATGTCTTTTTGGTCTTGCTCTTGTTGCTGCCTTAGCTCGCGACCATGTTGTATGGCCTGTTCGATTCTGGCGATCTCGGCACCCACCCGATAAAAGCGTCCTTGGATTTCGTTAAATTGGTCGGACGCCGCCTGGTGATCGCGACGAGCCTCTTCTATGGCGGCCTCCACGGCGCGTTGCTCAGCAATGGCCGCCTCCAGGCCATTTTCCCGCTCCGCCAGTATCCTGTCCTCAGATCCCGATTGATCGTCGAGGTCAGAGATTCTCAAAGCCAAAAGCTCAGCGGTAAGCTGTCGCTCTTGCTGCTTGTACTCTTGGTATCGCTTCGCAGTGGCAGCCTGTCTCTGCAAATGTTTTAGCTGTTTCTCGACTTCGTCCCTAAGATCATCTAGTCGGTCCAGGTTCTCCCGGGTATGTCGTATTCGATTTTCCGTTTCACGGCGCCGTTCTTTGAACTTGGAGATACCGGCCGCTTCCTCCAGATAAACTCTCAACTCTTCAGGCTTAGCCTCCACCAAGCGCGAAATCATGCCCTGTTCGATGATTGAATAGCTGCGCGGCCCAAGACCCGTGCCTAAAAAAACACCAGTGATGTCTTTTCGGCGACAGCGAGCATTGTTCAAGTAATAGACAGACGTACCGTCACGAGAAACAACGCGCTTAATTGAGATCTCGTTATAGCCTGCATATTGACCGGCAATGGTGCCGTCTGAGTTGTCGAACACCAGTTCTATTGACGCATTGCCAACGGGCTTTCGTGCACTGGACCCGTTGAAAATGACATCCGCCATGGAATCGCCACGTAAGTGTTTAGCTGAGCTTTCGCCCATAACCCACCGAACTGCATCGATAATATTGGACTTGCCACAGCCATTAGGGCCGACAACGCCAAGGAGATTACTGGGGAAACTTATGGTGGTGGGATCAACGAATGTTTTGAATCCCGCAAGCTTAATCTTGCTGAGTCGCATACGTTCTCTTTAATCGAGCTAACCATCTTAATCGATGGTCGTAAAAAGCGCTGTAGTGTAAAGTAATCGTCCCTTAAAAACACTGGTAATGAAAGAATAATTTATATGGGTAGTGTACCAACAAAGACACTGGATACTTTTCAAAATCCAAACCCCGAAAGGGATTATACCATTCACATCACGGTGCCCGAATTCACGTGTCTTTGCCCGGTCACGGGCCAACCGGATTTCGCCGAAATGTCGCTAGACTATGTGCCAGACCAGCGATGCGTGGAACTAAAATCTCTCAAGTTATACATGTGGTCCTTCAGAGACGAAGGCGCCTACCATGAGGCGGTCACGAATCAAATTTTGGGCGATCTGGTAGCGGCCCTAGACCCACGTTTTATGCGCCTTAGCGCCGAATTTAACGTCCGGGGCGGTGTCTACACCACCGTTGTGGCAGAGCATCAGGCCCAGGGCTGGCAAGCAAGTCCGCGGGTCGAACTGCCGTAAAAAGCAGGGTTTGAGTCCCACAACACTTGTACTGTCCAAAAATGCGAGTATGATGCTGCCTCCGCCAAGAAAGGTGGAAGCAGCCATGCTGCTGATTTGGGAGCACTTGTAGAGAGTGCGCGTTGAATGTGTTTGCGCTGGAGACATTGATGCCGGCAAAGAAAAAGGCAAGCAAAAAGAAGACAACGAGTCGCAAGAAAGCTGCGGCCACCCGGACAACTTCTCGAAAAAAGAAGGTTGCCAAGAAGGCGACTGCTAAAAAGACGTCGACCAAGAAGACATCGACGAAGAAAAAGGTAGCCAAAAAAGCGGCGGCAAAGAAGACGTCTACCAAAAAGACCACCAAAAAGGTTACCAAGAAAACGCCTAAGAGAAAGCCTAAAAAGACCCCCAGCCGCAACTCAACCCTAGAGTCACTAGCGGGTGTGCCCGCGTTTAGGGACATAGATCCG
>JBCCFQ010000273.1:0-5529 GCA_039029655.1 Pseudomonadota bacterium
AAGGCCAGGACCACGTTTCTTGCAAACAATGGTTCGTCCACCTGTATGTGCCGACAACCTGCTTCGGCTAAAGCTCGGATTTCGTAGTTTAATGCCGTGGCTAAATCCAAGGCCAAGGCTTTATCGTCGTGATAAAAAGCGTCGGCTGTGGTGTCCATGATGGTAATGGGTCCCGGTACGGTGATTTTGACTGGGCGCTTGGTGCAGCCTTGGGCAAACTCGTAGTCCTTGTCTAGGAAGTGTCCGTCTCGAGGGGCGATCTTGCCAGTGATAGTAGGCAAGTCAGCCACCGCCGCACCGTTGCGATGGATTTTTTTGGTCAGGTGTTGAAAATCGATGCCCTCAAGATGCCGGCAATGGTAGTGAATGTAGTTTTCACGGCGTTGCTCACCGTCGGTTGGTACGTCAATACCACATTGAACCTGATCAGCAATCGCCTCTGCCGTGGCTTGATCGAGTAAGGATTTGGGTGCTTCCTTGGCCTGGGAATCCACGTAGTCAAACCCCCGCACGTTTCCGGGCTGTGTTTCTCCGGTTTCGCTCCAGTTGTTATCGTGAAGATAGTCCGGTTTCGGGTAAGCCCCGATACACGTGGTCTGGATGCCCATGGATCTGCTCCGTTGAAGTGACTATAGGGGGATTCTAATTGACTGGGCTTGCCCAGTTGAGTTAAATATTTTTATGGGCGAAGTTTCCGATGTCTGTTGTCACGGTGATCATCTTTCAGTCAAATTTGATGGTCTTCAGCATCGCTTCCACTATTTTTGGTTGCGGGACAACTGCCCTAAGTCTCGTAGCTCAAATGGCCAGCGACTACACGAGAGTAACGCTATAGATCCCAATATCTCACCGGAGTCCGTGACGCTCGGTGACCGGGGGATAACGGTACAGTGGGCTGACGGATTAACCTCTGAGTACTCCAGCGGGTTTCTCATTGCTAACGCCTATGACGGTGTGACTCGGGCGTCCAGGAATTTCGAAACTTGGGATGTCAATGTCAAAGCAACCGTCGTGAAGCATGACTACCATCAGGTGATAGCTTCGAGCCAGGCTCGCAAGGCCTGGCTAGAGGATGTTTCTCGCTTTGGATTTGCCATGCTAAGCCATGTGCCCACCGTGCCGGAAACCCTATTGGATGTGGTCAGTTTGTTTGGCTTTGTCAGGGAAACCAATTACGGCAAGCTGTTTGACGTTAGGGCAGAGAAAAATGCCAGCAACTTGGCTTACACACCTCAGGCCCTCAGTGTTCACACCGATAACCCTTACAGAGATCCATGCCCCACATTGCAGTTGTTACATTGTTTAGTTCAAGCCGAGCAGGGAGGTATTACCGCCTTGGTGGATGGCTTTGCTGCTGCAGATCGATTGCGAAAGGAAGATCCGTTTGGTTTTGAGCTGCTGACTTCTTGCGATGTACGGTTCTGTTACCACAGTGACGATAGTTATTTGGAGAACACCGATCGAGTGATTACCCTGGATTCAGCCGGTAATCCGAGACGGATACGCGTCAACAACCGTTCTATGGCACCCTTGAAGTTGCCCTTTGATCAAGTGCAAGACTTTTACAGTGGTATGTTTAAGTTTAGAGACCTACTGGAAGCCGAATCGGCTCAGTACCGATTTACTATGGAACCTGGAGATCTTGTGGTCTTTGATAATGAACGTGTCTTGCATGGCAGGGTTGGTCTAAGTATCGGTGAGCGACATTTGCAGGGTTGTTATGCCGACAGGGATGGCCTGCTGAGTACTTTGCACGGATTGGGTGGATCAACTCAGTGATGGAACAAACAGCTGAGGACATATATAACGCCATCGCACAAGCCTTCGCCAGGGGCGAGTCGGCATACGGCGAGGCCCTAAGTATTCGTGATCATATGTTGCAATCTGCATTCTTGGCTGAACAGGACGGTGCCAGTGATCGGCTTGTCGTAGCTACCCTACTACATGACTACGGTTATCTGATGGATCATTCTGTCTCCATGCTGGAAAACTTTGAACATGAACATTTGGGTGCGGATCTGATCAGCCGTTGGTTTGATATTGATATCGTCAATGCCGTTCGCTTCCACGTGGATGCAAAACGCTATCTATGTGCGACGGAATCAGACTATATCAACCATCTAAGTGACGCCTCACAAGCAACGCTACGAGCCCAGGGCGGACCTATGGCGCCGGATGAAGTAGATGAATTCAAGAAAAACCGGGGCTATGACATGGCGTTGGAAGTGCGTCGATATGATGATCTAGGAAAAGACCCAGCCAGCTTTATCCCAGACTTGGAGCACTATCGACCCAAAATACTGGCCTGTCTCAAGACAGACTTAAGGTAAGTCGAACTGTGGGTAGTCGTAGGTTGACCCCAGTGCTTCTCTTAATGGGTTTAAGAACACTTCAAAGTTGCGCCATTGTTCAAGACCTGATGTGTATATAGGTTGTCGTACCTGTTCTGAACTGGGTGTCTTAACCGCACGTTCAGTGCGATAAAACTCTAAGCATGCAGGCTCAAACGGCAAGTCACAATAGTCCAGTATGCGTCGAACTTGGGTTTCCAGGTCAGCAATGACAGCTTCATGGTGGACACGTAATACTCGTCCCGGCAACACCGTATCCCAGTGATCCATGATATCTACATAGGCGCGATAATAACGGCCAATGTCATCCAAACCGTAGGTGAACTCCTGACCTTCGGCGAAAAGCTGTTTGTAACCGCTAAAGCAACAGGCCATGGGATGGCGACGGGCGTCGATAATTTTTGCATTAGGTAGTATGAGTTGGATGAGTGGGATATGCCGAAAGTTGTTAGGCATCTTGTCGATGAAGAAATCCCCAGACCCGCGATGAAACCGCGTGTCGTCCATGTATTTTTGGCCAAGTTGTAAGAGTTTGTCGCTATCCAGATCTTTTAAAATACCAGGATAGTTTCCTTCCTTGCTTAGCACACGACGACCGTTCAGCTGATGCGCCAAACTAATGATGTTGGCCAGCTCCATGGTGCCGTCAACTTGAGAATGTGACGCGAGAATTTGCTCCAACAAAGTGGAGCCTGCTCTGGGTAAGCCGACGATGAATATGGGTGCAGCATCAGAGCAGCCCATGTCCCGTCGTTTGGCGAAAAAGTCGGCGCCAAAATGTTGTCTTTGAAACTCGAGTTCTTGTTCCACACGTTCCGGTGTGTACTGACTTTCGCGTTTTTTTAAAGTATTGCCACGTTCGTAATAAGTGAACGCTTCGGCAAAGTCACCCTGGTCTTCCATGGCCTTGCCCAAGGCAAAGCAAAGATGCACTCGATCTGTGTTGGCCACTTTTGGATCTTGTTCGATGATCTGCATCTGATCTAATTCAGCCTCTGAGAATTGGTAAGTCTTCAGATTTGCAAGACTCCAATAAGCATCTCCGTAGTCTGGCTTCGCCGCATAGGCTTGACGATAAGAGTCAATGGCATCTTCAGTATGACCGATGGTTTTAAGGGCGTGAGCTTTCGCCGCATGAACAGGATGTAAATTGGGTTGGCGTGTAAGCACACGTTCGTAAATTTCTAAGGCTTTGGGGAAATCACCCACCGCTTGATGTTCATTGGCTAGGGTCACCTCAAAACTGATGTTTTTGGGATCCATGGCATAAAGTTTTTCCGCCTGGGCTAGGGCTAACGCAAATTTTTGTCGTTTGTGAAGGACCTGAACATAGTCAAGACGAGCACGTTGGTAGTCGGGCTTGAATTCGACACAGCTTTCCAATAAAAATTCTGCATCGTCTAGGATCATTAGCTTTGTTCCAATCTCTGCCAGCAGACGCATGGCTTCAACATGATGACGATTGCTTTGTAAGAACTGACGACAAATCTTCTCGGCCACAAAAAGTTTGTTTTCCGCAATGAGGCTGGTGACCGTGACCAGCGGCGGCGGGAGGCTGGATAACCAAGCCACGTGTTGATTTGCGTGCTCGGCGGCCTGAGTATCTTGTGATGTTCGGTAATACTCTGCCAAGGCGTTCCAGCTTGCTAAAAGGGCTGGGTTTAGGGCCACCGCCTGCTTATAGGAACGGGTGGCATCCTCGGTCAATTGACGGGCACGAAAGATATGGCCTTGTTCTTGAAAGCCCCGTCCATAAGCTGGGTGATACTTCTGCAACTTTTGAAGGGTGCCCAAGGCAGCGTCGCTGTCCTTAGATTTCCGCTGACAAACCGCAAGATAGTACAAAGCCTCTAGGTGTTGTGGTTGTTGTTGAAGAACGGCGTCGAGGGTTCTCATGGAATCAGCCATCAGTCCACGCTGCAAGAGAAGTTTGGCGGTCTGAATTTTTTCGTCGATACCGTCTGGATTGTTGGTGTCGATATTGGCGTTGTCGGTCACTAGATGGGCATTAGTCGTTTAGTCCAGGTGATAATGACCTGGTCAACACAGTTTTGCAAAAAAAGGGCGATCCGTAGATCGCCCTTGAAGCTGCTTATGACTGATTGTTACTCATACCGATAAGACAATCGGAAGCCAACGGTGCGTGGGCGGTTTGGCGTCGTCTTAACGATATCGTCTTCGTTGGAAATAAATACCTCTGCCAGCTCATCGGTCAAGTTTTCCACAAATAGTGAGGCCGTCCAGGGACCACGTCGATACCCAAGCGTAAAGTCGATGGTGGTGTAGTCGCCCTGTGGGAACAAAGCCCCAGCGTTGATGGAACTGATGACGTCATCGGTATAAGAAAACACCGCTTGAGCAAACATACTGTTGCCGTCCGCCAGTTCCCAATCGTAGCGTGGTCGAACAACGTACTGTAGTTCGGGTGCCAACGCTAAGGGGCTGCCCAAGGGAGCCAGACCTACAATAGAGGGTGGTAGATCGGTCAACTCAGTGTCGTTAAAAGACACGTTTGCATACAAAGTGAATTGATCTGTTGCGGCCCAAATGGCATCGAGTTCAATACCACTCACCTCGGCTTCACCGACATTGCTGATGAAGGTTAGGTTAGAGATATCAAAGTCCAACGTGGCCAGCTGTAGTCCTTCCCAATCTAAATTGTAGTAGGCGCCGTTGAATCGCAAACTGCCACCAAGCCATTCGGTTTTCCAGCCAAGCTCAATGTTGGTTAACTCATCGGACTCATAAAAGTTGGGCACAAAAGGCGGAACTCCGGGTACCAAACTGGATCCGCCGTTACGGTTGAATCCACCAGGGCGATACCCTTCTGACCAAGTGGCGTATAAATTGACATCGTCATTGGCTTGCCATTGGACGTTGAATTTGAGGATGGTGTCACTCAGATTCGCCGGACTTGAGTCGGCCAAAATCTCGTCAATGTTGTTGCCGCCGTCTCCATCAGGACCTCGGGCTGCAAAGTTTGAGCTACCGTTAAGCGATATGTCCAAATCGTATCGGCGAGCGCCCACGGTTGCCGTAAAGGTGTCTGTAATATCAAACGCCAACTCACCAAAGAACGAGAACTCTTCTTTTCCACGAGTAAAGTCGTTAAAGAACCTAACCCCAGGATCTCGTGGGTTGGGATCACTGGCGGTTGAGCCGGTAATCGGCGAGTTGG
>JBCCFQ010000274.1:0-5516 GCA_039029655.1 Pseudomonadota bacterium
CCAAAATGTTGGAGAACAAATGGGCGGGTGGTTGCTCCAGGGGTAAGTCGTTTAGTGACTGTTTAATGCTGCGAAGCGCTTCAAGTTCTTTTTGGCAAAGGCCACATTGGTCAACGTGTTGCGACACAACGGCGTCCACCAAGTTATCGTCTCGAAGACTGAGCAACTGTTCTACTGATGCATGCATGTTCCTGACTCTCTACTGCTGTCCGTTAGCTCCCGTAGGCGTTTATAGGCTCGGGCCAACTGTGACTTTGAAAAACTCGCGCTCTTACCCATTAACTCACCGATTTCCTGATGGGTGTAGCCCTCCACGTCATGCAACCAAACAACGGTTCGGGGGACTTCCGTTAACTTGCCCAAAGCAGTGTCGATATCCACCACGGTATGGTGGTCACCGGAGTGACTCTGTCGGGCATCGTAGGCTGCCTCCAAGGCACCGCCCTCCATCGGTTGGGAATAACGATTCCACGCCGAGCGCAAATACATTAACGTTCGATTGATGGCGATTCTCCGGACCCACGCCCCAAAGGGAGCATCTCCTCGAAAACCACCCAGTTTGCGCATAACATCTACGAAAGTTTCTTGCAAAACCTCCTCGGCGACTTCTCGGTTTTGCACCATGCGGTATGCCAAGTTATAGATGGGCCGGCTAAACATGTCATATAGCGTGCCAAAGGCCGCTGTTTGACCGTTTTTGGCCCGCTTTAACAAGGCGTCATCCACCTTGAGCTCAAGAAAGACCGAAGTCACTGCTTGAGCCTCCGACGAATTGATGAATTATGCGCAGTTAATTCCATGTTTTTTCCACATGTCTTAACCAATAAGATGGCCTAAAGTAGGAAATCGTCGCTTTTTTTGACCATCCACCGAAGAATAAGTCCCTTCAGGATCGGTATAAGCACCAGGACTGTCCTGGGTTAGACTCAATATATCTCAAGCACGACAGCGTGGTTGTTGGTTCTTGAGCCAGTTGGTGCCGCTGGTCAGAGTCGAACTGACACGCCACAAGGACACAGCATTTTGAGTGCTGCGCGTCTACCAATTCCGCCACAGCGGCACCGAGAAGAACCCAAAAAAGGAGCGCTATTCTAGTGCATCAAATATCCATTGCGCAAAAATAACTGTCATTGGCCCCAACACCCATCTGGCAGCGCCAACCGAGGGAGTTGATTAAACTGCGCCCCACCGAGGGTTTTCCGGTCTCAGGAAACCCGCGTCCTTAGAAATTGTAGGCAACCTGGTTTGACGCCTATCCCCACCTTCTGTTTCCATACCTCGGTCTATGAATTACTGCAGCCAGTGTGGCGAAAAAGTCCAACTCAAGGTGCCACCAGGAGATAACCGGCCCCGCCACGTGTGTGACAACTGCGGCACCATTCATTATTCGAACCCTCGAATGGTGGTTGGAAGCATTCCTCGATGGCAGGGAAAAGTCTTGTTATGTAAAAGAGCCATCGAACCTCGTCTTGGCTACTGGACGTTGCCAGCCGGGTTCATGGAACACAATGAAACTTTGGAGGAAGCGGCTGCACGGGAAGCCCACGAAGAAGCGCTAGCCAAACTAAGTATCGGCGCGTTCTACAGCGCAGTATCTGTCACTGTAGCTGGTCAAGTGCATATTTGGTTCTTAGCCGACTTAGTGGATGGCAAGTTTGGTGTCGGGGAAGAAAGCCTTGATACAAAACTGGTAGCCCCGGAAGACATTCCCTGGGACGAAATCTCTTTCCCTAGCGTGGAGTTTGCGTTACGGCGCTACATGGAAGATTTAGAAAAAGGAGAGTTTGGGGTTCACCTTACTGAAATTACCCGACGTCTGAGAGACATCTATAAGCAACCCGATTAGTTGTTCACAGCTTCCATATGTTTCAGCAATTCGCCTGCAGGAACATAACCAGAAATCAACTCACCCGTTTCCAAAATGATCGCAGGAGTACCACGCAGCCCAACCCGTACACCCATGTCATAGTGATTTTGTATGGGATTGCTCTCACAAATGGGACCCGACACCGGTTTGCCCGCTTTTGCTGCAGTCAGCGATTCGTTTCGATCAGCGGAACACCAAACCTTTTCGGCTTTTGACCACGACTCAGACTGCGGTCCAGTTCGGGGATAAAACAAATAGCGAACCCGAATACCCAAATCAGTGAAGGACTCAATTTCCCGATGCAGTTTACGGCAATAGCCGCAGTCGATATCGGTAAATACCGTGATAGTGTGCTTACGGTTTGACTCGGGCCCAAAAACAATCATTTGATCGTCGCCCAAGGCGTCCATGGCGTCTGCGCGAGCCACGTTGCGTCGACCTTCCGTCAGGTTTTTCTTGGCATTAAGATCGATCAGATCCCCTTGGATCAAAAACTGTCCGTCAGCACTGAAGTACACAACCTCAGGCCCTACCGCCACTTCGTAAATTCCGGCTACCGGCGACTCAGTGATGGCCCCAAACTCAATTCCCGGCAACTTTTCACTGATGACTTTTCTAAGGTCGTCAGCACCCGCACCCCACACAAAGGTGCTTGGGATCAGAAGACTTAGGCTAATCAGAATGTTTTTGAGCTTCATAAACCGCTTCACTGTATCTTAGGTCTTTGATGGACAAGACTAAACCCACAAAGGTTCAATGTTGGGGCGGATTCTAGCATGTTCCCATGGGACTATGACTTTGCGTTGAACCCACGTCACGATCCTGAACTAGATGAACGGCTTAGATCAGCCCTTAACCCCGGGGATGATGCTCGGAATGAAGATCTTTGAGTCGTTCCCTGGCCACATGGGTATAGATTTGGGTAGTAGACAAGTCACTATGACCCAACAGCATTTGCACCACTCTTAAATCCGCCCCATGGTTGAGCAGGTGGGTGGCAAAGGCGTGTCGCAGGGTATGTGGAGACAATTTCTTCTCAATCCCCGCCAGCCCGGCATAGCGTTTGATAATGTGCCAAAACGCTTGCCGCGTCATACGCGCGCCGCGACGCGTGGGAAACAGATACTCTGTTTGGCGTTCCATCAAGATGTCTAAACGAGCACCCCGACTGAAGCGGTCAATCCAGTCTTGAGCCTCCTGCCCAAGGGGGATCAATCGTTCTCGGTCACCCTTACCGACGATACGCAATACACCCTGATTAAGGTTTACCTGAGATAAGGTCAGATTAATCAATTCGGATACACGCAAACCGGTGGCATACAAGACTTCCAACATGGTTCTATCTCGAAGACCCAAAGGATCATCCAAGTCCGGCGCAGCCAATAGTGCCTCTACTTCGTCTTCGGTCAGAGTGGTTGGCAAGGAACGGCCAATCTTCGGCATATCGATATGAGCGGTTGGATCTGAATCCAAAACACCCTCTCTCACGAGATACCGGAAAAACCGGCGAAAACTGGAAAGTTGTCGAGCGGTTGACCGAGGCCGTGCCCCAGCTTCCACACGGGAAGCTATGTACGCCAGCAATTGCTCACGACTGCCATCGCTGATTTGAACACTTTGCTCATTAAGCCATTTGGCCAAGGCCATTAGGTCTGCACGATAGGCGGACAGTGTGTTGGACGACAACCCACGTTCCATCCATATGGCATCTAAAAAATGATCAATGGATTTTTCGGAACTAGCCAAAAAATCGTCAAGATCTTTGTTCATTGCGTCTCTAGACATAGCCATAGGCGTTAAAGCCTCCCAGAAAATGATCGGCTTTTAGTCATTGAGAACCTGTTCTTCGACATCTTGTTCATAACGTTTGCGAACCCTAGCAAATCGAGATTGATGATCGAACGACTAGGATAAAATGCGGACAACCTAAGCCATTGATTTGATGATCATTATGAGGGAAATTATGTCGCCTGAGCCGTGAAGTGAGTCACAAAACTACAAGCTAGTATTAACATAAGCCGCGAAGTGCATCACATAATCTGTAGTTAAAGCATGTTACTACGCTGACGACTTTTGACTAGACCCATTTTGTAGCAAGCAAACACACTCGTTATCATGCGCAAATTTAAGCTATCTTAAGAGGGCTTAGCCAGTATTGAAATCCCACATTCGAAAAATTTTCGGTTACCTCGTTAGCACCCTGGCGGCGATAGGATTCACCATCGTGGTGGTACCCACCGCTTTGGTGGTGTTGGCAACGCCGGGGCTTGAGCGACGTCGCAGAGTCGCGGGCATGGCCGCGAGAATGAGTCTCAGGGCGGGTGGAAACCGACTCAAAGTATCTGGTCTAGAGCAACTCCCAGATGATCGACCCTGTGTCGTGGTGGCCAACCATGCCAGCTATCTGGATGGCATTGTTCTGCAGGGTGCGTTACCACCCAATTTTAGCTTCGTGATTAAGCGGGAGATGGAGCGAGTACCGCTGGTAAATTTCCTGTTAATAAGGCTGGGCTCTCAGTACGTTGATAGATCCGATCGTAGAAAGGGCGGTCGGGATGCCCTCAGAATATTGCGGTTGGCAAAATCAGGACAGGCCTTGGGTTTTTTTCCGGAAGGTACATTCGATGAAGAGCCCGGCCTAAAGAGATTTCACTTGGGCGCTTTCACGGCAGCAGCGCGACACAAGTTACCCATTTGCCCAATACTGATTAAAGGAACCCGGAGCATCCTCCCAGCGGACGCTTGGTTACCGAAGCCTGGGCGAATCGAAGTTCAAATTTTGGACTGTTTGGACCCACCTGAAAACCACGACCAGGCTTCAGTAAAAGCACTCAGAGACCAAGCTCGAGAAACCATTTTGACCCATCACGTTGAACCGGACCTGTTGTTGTCGCAAACGCTGTCTAACGTGTGAAAACCGGCGCGCACCAGAAATAACATATACTTATGTGATCCTCAAAACGACATATTCGGGCACTGACTTGTGCTACGCAGCATCGAAGCGCTATGCTGTTGAGAAAAACACTAGGGCCAAGGGCGCCGAAGGAGATTAAATGAGCAGCGATCCCATCGTAGTAGTTGCGGCTAAGCGAACACCCATTGGCTCATTCCAAGGGTCACTGTCCGCAGCCACCGCCGTTGAGCTGGGGACCACTGCGGCACGAGGTGCATTGGAAGCATGTGACCTAGACCCCGCAGCCGTTGAAGAAGTCTACTTTGGCTGTGTTTTGCCAGCCGGCTTAGGCCAAGCACCCGCTCGGTATGCGGCGTTGGGTGCCGGCATACCCGACTCCACCGGTTGTGTCACCGTGAACAAGATGTGCGGCTCCGGAATGAAGACGGTACAAATCGGCCACGATTTACTGCGCGCCGGTTCGGCCAAGATCATTTTGGCTGGTGGTCTTGAGTCCATGTCTAACGCACCTTACTTGCTTCCAAAAGCCCGGGCTGGATATCGTATGGGACATCAACAGGTGGTTGATCACATGTTTTTCGACGGCCTTCAGAACGTAGCCGACGGCAACATGATGGGACTATTTGGTGAGCAAACTTCCCAGAAGTATGGCTTTACCCGTGAAGCGCAAGATAGCTTCGCCATCGAATCAGTCAATCGTGCATTAAGAGCGATTGAGTCTGGAGTGTTCTCCGA
>JBCCFQ010000275.1:0-5514 GCA_039029655.1 Pseudomonadota bacterium
CGTTAACAAAGTCGAAGTTCATTGTTAATGAGAATTTTTTGATACTCACCATGGCAGCGGGAGAGAACTTCTTGCTATTTGCCAACCGAATTTCCTTCACAAGGTTTTTTTCAGTATCAAGAAGCAATGTTCCATCGACGTGGGACATAAACTTTTGGTCGTCTGGATCCTCGGCTCGAGGCTTAAATCGATAAGTGATTGTGGTTGGTGTGCTCTCTGTCACGCTAAGTGACTCTCTATCTATAAGGTCCGCCAATTCTATATCCGCCGGATGATCACGATTGAACAATCCCTCGTACTCCTTCGCGTATCGGTTTCTGTGCTCTTCTTTGGGCTCTGCGTCGTCAAAGGAAACAAGCTGCCATTGGTCGGATCGAGGCTTAGATGGATCAAAACGCTCGACGTAATGACCCAGGTCGTCCCATGCCTCTCGGGTATAGGCGTAGTTAGCCTGCTGATGAGCCATAGCTTCCAAGGCCTCCGCCAATGGCTCTGGCCAACCCGAAGTCTTCGCGTCAACACCAACCAATGTCGTCAAAACCATGGCTAGGGCTGCGGGAATATGCGATATTTTCATTGTCTTCCTCGTGACCAGACCTATACAAAGATGCGACGTTCTCGAAATTCGTTGCCACCATCTCGAGTCGTCACCCAACTCTATGGAGAAACCATGAAACTATTTCTGCCTCTAGCGTCATTTGCAGCGTTTACTCTGGGAGTGTCTCTGACACTAGTAGCAACCGACATGCCTAAACCCGCTTTGCTACAAAAAGAGGACATCGCCGGAAACATTTTCACAAGGCCCGATATGTATAAGTCAGTTGAAGATGGCAACACCACGTTAGATGTGACTTCCTTGATGAGCAGTGATGGAAAATTCGCCTCCGGTATGTACAGATCCGGAGCAACAAGGGAAGTTATTGATGAGCCTTATGGGGTGGATGAGTTTATGTAATTCATTGAGGGTGGCGTCACGTTGATTTCTGAAGATGGCACCAAGCAAGTGGTTTCTGCGGGCGAAGCCGTGACAATTCCAAAAGAGTGGCAGGGCATTTGGCAAACCGAGGGCTACTCAAAGATTTGGGTTATCTATTCTCACGATGGCAAGGGTTTGGAATAGCCCTGATCTGTTAGAAAAACGGTACCAAAACATGCTTGTAGTCGTCGCATCAAAAAATCCCGTCAAAGTTGACGCTACGCGCAAGGCTTTTACCACAGTGTTTCCCAACAAGCCGTTGGACGTGGTTTCCGTGAGCACTGATTCTGGCGTCAGTGACCAACCGACGACGGATCAAGAAACCAGACTAGGAGCAATCAATCGTGCGCGGAACGCTGCCCGGGCCCGACCAGATGCTGAATTTTGTGTGGGCATTGAGGGTGGCGTTGAAGTCATTGATGACCAACTGTTTGCTTTCGCTTGGATGACCGTTCTTAAGGATCAAAAAGTAGCGACAAACAGATCGGCGACTCTGCCTCTACCTCCAAGAGTCATGTCGCTCATGGACGAAGGCCTGGAACTCGGTGAAGCTAATGATCAGGTGTTTGCCACCCATAACAGTAAGCAAAAAGGTGGCGCGTTTGGTCTATTGACCGACGGCAAACTCACACGCGGTGGTATTTATACACAGACCCTAATCATCGCTTTGGTTCCATTCACCAAGGATCTCTATCCCCAGTTTCATCAAGACTAATCACTCGCAGGATTTCTGAACAAACTCCATCCATTCGCCGGAGGTCCCAACGGCTACGACAACGTCGGCACCTTGGTAAATTCCACCGTTGAGCTGCTTAATAGGCCGATCGAAGTCCAATCCCATACCGTTGATGTCTGTTACCCCAAAACTCACCATGGACATACCCGGTGGCAGTTCGCCATCGCGACGGGGTCTAGGCTTCATTTGTATGGGATAGTGGTCAAGCTCCAAGTTGAACTGGTTACCCAGTTCAGCCAAACGCAACTCGTATAACGTGCTCTCTGGATCAAGACCAAGCGCTTTTGAGAGCACCGTGATCTTCGTCTTCCCAAAGCGGCGTATCTTGTGCCCAAGGGTTTCACCATAGAACTTAATCAACGCATCATAATCCCTGGAACCCACCACCAAAATGAAAGCTCGATCTACCAAGGACTGAGCCGCGCCGTAAACACTGGTTCGCTCTCCCTTTATCCGGGTCAGGTAGAGAATCTCGCCAGAGGGTCCTTTCACCTGCATGGCCCTAACACTACCGTCCGAGGACAAATCATAAGGATGGCCAATGATCTCGAAGGGTGAACCCTGTAAGACTTCCACCATGTGGTCTGGATCTTGGGTTAATAATTCCGTCGCGTTCCAACCATCGGTGGTCAATGGTGCGTAACCCTCCACCGGATCACCCTGAATGAATCGCAGGAAAAAAGAAGCCCCACTCTCAGGCTTTAACGTAACAAAGGGTCTGCCGGTCATCGCCGGCGTATTCCAGGTTTCAGCCATAGCCGGGCTGACCGTCGATTTCTCAATCAATGTATAACCCAGATACTCCCCATACGCTTCTACAGTGACTCTTAGGTCTTGAACCAAGAACGTAACAGCGATAACACACTCCAACATGCCGATCTCCTTAAGTGATCACCCGACTATCACCGAAACTGTTTTATCATAGCCAGCGAATATTTGACCACTCGTGTCTGTGACGAATTAAGATGTATCTATGATCAATACTCAACCCGTTCTTTTTTGCTTTCGAAATGATCTGCGAGTCTCGGACAACCCTGCTCTGACGGCGGCCGTAGAAACCGGCCAGCCCGTGATAGCGTGTTTCATCCTAGACAATACATCCAGCAATCCATGGTTGCCTGGAGGGGCAAGCCGTTGGTGGCTTCATCACAGTCTCCAGAACTTAGAGATCAGTTTGGCAAAGCTTGGAGGTCAACTAATTTTGCAACGGGGCCCCTGGGATCAATCGGTGCTAAACCTTGCAAAGCAAGCCGACGTTTCCACTGTCTTCTTTTCCCGAGCTTATGAGCCATTTGGAGCGACTCAAGAAGTAAACCTCAAATCTCAGCTGGATTCACTCAACATAGAAACCAAACGCTACGGTGGCTATCTATTTTTTGAACCTGAACAAATCAAGACCTTAAACGATGAGCCCTACAAAGTGTTCACGCCTTTTTGGAAGCGTTGCTTAGAAAGGCTGAACCCTAAGCTGCCTCACAATCGGCCTCAATCCCTAGACTTCGCGAAAGTTTCATTGCCCTCCGATAAACTGGAAAACTGGAAACTCTTACCAACGAAATCAGACTGGGCGGTGGGCCTTAAGCAAACCTGGCGACCAGGTGAGGAAGGCGCTTGGTCACGTTTGACCGAATTTTTCGATGGTGCGGTTCAAGACTACAAAGAAAAGCGAGACGTACCCAGTGTTATTGGCACATCCAGGCTATCGCCCCATCTACACTTTGGTGAAATCACTCCACGTCAGATCTGGCATTATGCTCAAGCGGCTCTCAGTAGTGCCCCGCAACTTCAAAAAGGTACTGACGCATTTATCCGAGAGCTGGGGTGGCGGGACTTTTCCTACCATTTATTACACCACTGGCCCCACCTACCGGAATCACCCTTTCGCAAGCAGTTTGCAGAGTTTCCATGGCAGAAAGATTCTGAAAGCTTAAGAAAATGGCAAAAAGGCCAAACCGGTATTCCTTTGGTGGATGCTGGGATGCGAGAACTCTGGCATACAGGGTGGATGCACAACCGGGTGCGAATGATTGTGGCTTCTTTGTTGGTAAAAAACCTGCTGATTCCGTGGCAGGAGGGAGAGGCCTGGTTCTGGGACACACTGGTAGACGCGGATCTGGGAAACAATGCGGCTGGCTGGCAATGGGTCGCTGGAAGCGGTGCCGATGCGGCCCCCTACTTCCGCATATTTAACCCTGTCACTCAATCCCAAAAGTTTGACTCAGATGGGGTTTACATCAAGCAGTGGGTACCAGAGCTCCAGAAACTACCTGCAAAACATATACATGCACCATGGCTTGCACCAGAGAGTGTTCTAAAACAAGCATCATTAACCCTAGGGCAAAACTACCCGTTGCCCATCGTTGATCTGAAAGCCAGTCGACAACGAGCTTTGGACGCCTATCAAGCCATTAAAACTTGAACCCGGCGGCGTCTACGGGCAGCATTAGGTATGAGAAAAATAACAATGAAAATAATAAGCCTGCGCGTTCTTACTGAGTATCCGGAAATCGGCCCCGTAACACAGACTCGGTGGCTTTGGTGACCGGTACTTGATGTCAAACCCAAAAATCTCCCTGCTAGGACCCCATGAGCCAGACCCGTTTTCGTTCTATAACGAGACTGGAAGTGCGCCCGTATTGGTGGTTTGCGATCACGCAAGTCGCGCTGTGCCCCAATGTCTTAATCAATTGGGATTAACGGACGATGTATTTGAAAAGCATGTTGCCTGGGACATCGGAACCAATCTGCTAGGACCGGAATTGGCTGACGCTCTCCAAGCACCGGCCATACTTGCAGGCTACTCTCGCCTTGTGGTGGACCTGAATAGAAGATTAGATGACCCTACTGCTTTCATTGAGATCAGCGACGGCATTAAGATTCCGGGAAACGTTAAGCTCTCTAAAAAACAACGCCAAACGAGAACCGAGCAGCTATACCACACATACCATGGTGCCATTGATACCCGGTTGAAGCGATTCCTGTCCGAAAATGTCATCCCAGTCGTCATTTCCGTCCATAGTTTTACCCCAAGTCTGAACGCATTTGAGCGACCCTGGGAAATCGGGGTTTTGTGGGATCGAGATCCACGAATTGCCAGACCACTCATCAACGCACTGGATAAACAGGGATATTGTGTCGGCGACAATCAACCCTACTCGGGCAAAGACCCCCACGACTACACAATTGATCATCATGCAGAGGCTCAAGGGCTGCCCTACGTTAGTTTAGAAATTCGGCAAGATCTGATCACAGATCCGAGAGGTGCATCTAAATGGGCCGCTGTGTTGTCTGGAGCACTGAAACCTATCTTGGCGGATTCAGACCTATACAAATACCGCTCAGATTAGGCTATTGGTTGTACTTAGTCGGATCCACCCTAATCCAGGTGGCGCGGGCACTCGCAAAGAGTTCTCCATCGCCAGAAAACACAGCAGAACCCACGTGTAATTTCCGACCCTCTTCGTCAATGGGCCAGCCCATTACCACGTAAGACTGATTCACTTCGGGCAGCTGTCGAATATGTGCTGTCATCCGTCCCAAGAGCGCAGAAAACTCTGTGCTCATCAAACCGAAGTATCCTGGGCAATCTAAAGCTGCCCAAACAAATTCGGGAGCAACCGTCCCAGAGGCGGAGTCTGTAAGGCTTTCACTGGGAATCCATGGGGCCGCTACTGCTTTGCCGCTGGGCACAGCGCCCGGAAAGATCCGAAGACCATCGTCGTCCCCACGCTCCGGACCACAAACAAAACACTCAGGAAAATTGTGATGGTGGAAGCCTACATAGCCCTCGGCTGCCCGTTCC
>JBCCFQ010000276.1:0-5510 GCA_039029655.1 Pseudomonadota bacterium
ACGCTATTAATCAGTGTCGCTTCGCGACTCTTTCTCACTGGGTCCTGGGCCTCTGGCCCAGGATGACGGGCAACCAGACACTATTTAATACCCGCTCACCCAATCCGGAAGAATGACATTATTCTCCTCCGCGTACCTATCCCACAGCTCAACCATTTCTGTCAGTTTCTCAGGTTGTTCAGCCGCAAGGTCGTTGGCTTCACCGAGATCGGTGTCTAAGTCGTAAAGCTGCCAGTCTCCAGTGCCATGGGGTTCCGGCATATGGACGATCTTCCAGTTGCGATGACGAATGGCGCGTTTACCAAACAACTCTGTACCCAACATTCGGTCACTGGCACCGGCAACACTAACTTGACCCCGCCAAACTGGCAGGACCGATAGTCCAGTTATGGGTTCAATGGGACGGCCGCGGTAACTGTCGCCAGGTCGTTCCACACCGACCAAGTCTAGGATCGTAGGCGTAATGTCCTTTACGTGCATGAGATGGTGAGCCAACACGCCTCCATTAAACTCCTTTGGGAAGTGCACAAACGCGGCAGAACGAGTGCCTCCTTCTGTTGGGAAGGCCTTGTATCCCTGCATAGCTGGCGCTGCGGCACCACCCCAACCGGGACCGTACAGAACGTAGCTATTTTCGCCCCCCATACCATCTAAAGAGAAATCATGGCTCTCCATAATCCATTTGTAAGCAGCCGGGAACTCCTGTGGATTCCATAGACCCTCCATATCGTGGCCTTCCGCACCGTTGTCCGACAAAAAAAGGACGAGGGTATTGTTCAACAAGTTTTTGTCTTTTAGATAGCGAATAAGGCGACCCGTCTCCGCATCCATGTTGTCCACCATGGCTGCGTAAATTTCCATTGACCGAGCCGAGATTTTCTTTTGTTGATCGTCTAGTTCACTCCAAGGAACAGCATCTACTTCCAAGGCGCCCAGACCCGCCTCTTCAGGAACAATTCCCAAACCTTGCTGCGCGAGCAGTCTTGTCTTTTGCAACGCTTCGTAACCATCGTCGTAACGGCCTTTGTACTTGTCAATCACGTCCTCTGGCGCCTGTAATGGCCAATGAGGTGCCGTAAAGGACAAATAGGCAAAAAACGGACGCCCCGATTCACTATCTGACTCTATATAGTCAATCATTTTGTCGACATAAAACTGACTTGAAAACTCAAACTCAGGCGGTAACTCGTCAAGCAGCTGACCATCTTCCCGATACTTTGCCTTTGGTACATTGTCTGGATCTTCGGCGTAAATCGGGGCCATATCATTAAAGTGGGAAGCACCGCCTTGAAGCATAGAAAATGATTTCTCAAAACCCTGTACGGTGGGACCGGTTTCGTCTGTTAACCCAAGATGCCACTTACCGGATAAGAAAGTTGCGTAGCCCTGATCGTTCAATATTTGCGGAAGTGAAACGACTCTATCATTCAAATACCCTTCATAACCGGGTTGTTCGGCCTGGTTTGGCGCGCGCTCTTCCAGCATATTGCCTAAGCCGGCAATGTGATTGTCTACACCGGTTAACAGCATGGCCCTAGTGGGTGAACAGGTGGGGGCCACATGGAAGTTCACCATACGCACGCCATTGTTGGCCAGCTCATCCAGATTGGGAGTTTCGATCTCACCACCAAAACTACCCAAGTCTGAATAGCCAAGGTCATCCGCAACGATAATCAGTATGTTTGGACGATCATCCGCGTCGGCTCCCGCATCAACTTTCCCATTCGGTTCCTTGGAGCAAGACGCTGCCAGTGCGGCAAAACCGACCAATAACCATTTGTAATGCTTAGTCAGCACAACTCACCTCAAGCCTGCAACTTTCTTTTGGGCCAACGCGGCGGGAATAATTAACAAGGCAGACACGACGAAGAAACCAATGGCCGTCATATTCACCCCATCAAACCCACCCTTGTCTACGATCCTCGCGGCAATAAAAGGACCAACAGCTAGCCCCACCATTTGCATAGCGACACCATAGACCACCATTCTCCCACTAGATTCAAACTCGGCCATGGTGCCTAGCAAATAGGGCATGCTTAGATTCCAAAGCAAATTGAAGATACAAACGCCATACCAAAATTCGGAGACGCTGACACCATCAAGCAAGAGATAGATACCCGCCGCTCCACCAAACATGCCTATCATCAGTGGAATAAACCGCCCGATCTTGGCTTCCAAAAAAACCGCACCAAACGCTCCCACAATGCCCATGAGTTGAGACACGAACAACGCTTGGGCAACCGCTTGGGGCTCCATGCTCGCGTCTTCCACTCCCACCGCGAACAAAAACACCCAAACGATTCCGATACCGATGTTATAGACAAGGATAGCTAACAATGAGACGGACTTTAGTAAGCCAGAATAATGATCGTCATTTCCTTTGCTTGTCTCCTCATTGGTTTGGGAAGAGTCAGGCAATGCGCGAACAAACAACAAACCAGACAAACAAAACAGTCCGAAAAACATCAGCACGCCGTTCATGCCCAATGTGCCGAATGCCCAAGGCATAACCAACAACCCCAGGCCACCATAAGTTAGTACCCAGACGATGATGAAACCAAAATTACGATCCGCTCGGGCGGTCAACCCCATCATGGTAAACGTTAAAGAGATAATCCCGCCTGACCCCAAACCTGTGAGAAAACGCAACACACGCAACGTATCAAAGTCAGTTTGGCCTATCGAGGCGAGATTGCCTGCTGTACAAAATAGTACGCTAATGGCTGTAAATACGCGCCAGGAGACTCGGCCCGCCAATGGAATCAGCAAAACCGTGGTCAGAGCAATGCCCCACATTTCTGCCGCGGCAATGTCGCCTGCCTGTGATTCTGAGAAACTCAGCAGTCCAATCAGACCATCACCCACAAAGCCTGGTTGCACAATGAAAACACAGGGGCCGATAACGGCTAGAAAGATGATTGCAAAGATGGTCTTGCGGGAATTGATATCCACAGGGACCGTGGAACCCAATATGGAAGCCATACGTTTGCTCCGGTTTTTGTTGTTCTTAGATAAAGCCTAAAGAACTATACGCGAAATCTCCGGACCCAGTTACACCTTAATAGTGGACAACACGTCGACCAGAATTTCTGAGGCTTTTTGCATATAGCTTCTGGATATTGTTAGTGAAGGCATGAGCCGCAGTACATTTCCATAGCGACCGCAGGGCACCATAATGACTCCCTTAGACAATAGCCCAACTACTACCTCAATCATCTTGTCTTCCCGTAGAGGGGTCTTTTCCTCCCTACTCTCAACTAACTCAATACCAATCATTAACCCCCGGCCCCGCACCTCACCGATAAGTGGCACGTCATTCATGGCATTACCAAAAAAGTCCATGGTCTCTGTACCTAGGAGACCCGCTCTTTCAATCAAACCTAACTCAGGGTCGGTAATGAGATCTATGTTGGTCATGCAGACTGCGGCGGAGACCGCATTAGCAGCAAATGTCCCTGGCTGAGACATTGGTGTAATTTCTTGGGCCAGGTCGCGACGCATAGTAAGACCTGCCATAGGTAAGTCACCACCCATGCCTTTACCCCAAGTCAGCATGTCAGGCTCGATACTGGAATGCTCTAATGACCACATTTTTCCAGTACGTCCCGCACCAGCTTGCACTTCGTCGGTGATTAACAAGGCACCCGACTTATCGCAGGCGGCACGCAACCGTTGTAAAAACTCTGGAGCGGGGGCGATATAGCCACCTTCCCCTTGTTGCGGTTCTACAATGACCGCGGCGACATCGTTCGCCGCCGTGTAGGGTGTGTTTAACAAGTAATCTACATACTCACCACAAATTTGTTCGGCGGATTTATTCGAAGTATCGAACGGAAATCGGTAAGCGTAAGGATATGGCGCATGTATGACGCCACCCATCATGGGCGTATACCCATTTCGATACTGATCTCCGGTTGTCAACGAATTGGATGCATGCCAAACACCGTGATACGCACCGTGAAACGCGATGATCTGATGGCGACCCGTTATCTTTCGAGCGAACTTGATGGCACTCTCGAGGGCACCGCTACCCGCCTGGGTGAAGTAAGTGGTGCAATTGTCTCGCAACCCTGGCGGCATGATAGAGGCCACTTTCTCAGCCAACTCGGATCGCTTGGTATTGCTGATGTCCGACGCATGCATGAGTCGGTGCGACTGCTTATTCATGGCGTCCACGACTCTCGGGTGACAGCGCCCCACACTGTTAACACCCACGCCAGCGGAAACATCTATATAGAGGTTTCCGTCGGGGTCTTTGACCGTTACCCCAAAACCCTGATCGAACACCAAAGGAAATCCACCACCCCCCCGAGCCATAGACTCTACAGCGGGCGCACGTTCTAACATCGCTTGACTGGTTTTTCCGGGTACAGCCCCCTGAATACTGGGAGCATCTGGATAGGACAAAGCCTCTAATTCAGATTCAGAAATCATGATTTGCTTTTCTTTTTGAGTCCAACACCACCGTCCAGGGGCCCTCGAAAGCCCGTTGGACGATGGTTTGGAGGGAAGACTAGAAACTATATGAAGCGGTAAAACCGTACCAACGTGGCGGAGCATAGACTGCCGTTCCGCCAAGAATACCTAAGTCAAGACCATAGATTTTATACTCTTGATCAAAAGCATTTTTGAGCCAGCCAGACACCTTCCACTCTTCATTTGACCAGGTCACGCTGAAGTTACTGACATTGTAGGCCTCTTGGAATGCCGCACCTCCATTTGTGACTTCATAAAATTGATCGTCGTAGTAAGCACCATCAAACTGGATAGCCACGTTGCCGTTATTGACGTCCCAGTTGTATCTAAACAGGTAGTTCAGATTGAAGGTCGGTGCGTTAGGCAACTCCACGCCATTCAAGAAATCAATGGGCCAGTCAACACTGAAACCAACAGGGGTTACTTGTTGTTGTGGTGTTTCAACGTTGTCTACATCGGAGTTCTGATAAGAGGCGCCGAGGATGATGTCCCAGTTCGGCGTGGGCAGTAAGAACAACTCAATTTCCGCGCCTACGTTGGTGGCATCGGCGTTGGAAATACTCGGCGTACCGTCAGAAAAGGTAAAGGCTTGGTAGTCATCGTAGTCATAGTAAAATGCTGTGGCATTCAAACGTGCTTTGCCGTCTGCCAACTCAGTTTTTACACCAAGTTCAAAAGCATGCAGCACTTCTTCTTCGTGACGAACGTTATTGAGTCGAACATTTGCGGAGGGCGCGAAGTTACCGCCCTTGATGCCACGGTTGAAAGAGACAAACCACAAAGTGTCATCACTGGTTCGCCAATCTAACTGAAGCCGTCCAGCCCAGTCACCATAATCCACAGTGTCGCGATCACTTGAATTTGCCGCCGCCTTGTGATGCAATCCTAGGCGTATCAAGAGCCCACTAAATAGTTCACCTTGAAATATCCTTAAGACCGTAACTTCCACCTAGCGCGAACTGGCCCTTTCGCTATGCGCAAGGCAGGCCTGTGTCTGGCCCTTTCAACCAAAACTTTAAAAAAGAACGTTTTGA
>JBCCFQ010000277.1:0-5510 GCA_039029655.1 Pseudomonadota bacterium
CAGAAGGCTTTAACGGCCATAGCCGAGAAAGATGAGCTTACCGAGTGGTATGACATGTTCTTATACGGGACCGCTTTGCTCATGGCGGGGCAACTCGTAGACGCAGCAGAGGTTTTGGACACCGCCATTAGTCTCCAAGGGGACGTATCGGAATTGTGGACTCAGCGTGCAGTTGTAGAACAAGAGCAAGGGCACCCTGAAACCGCCTTGCGCCTGCTGAAGGTTGCCCTGGAGTTGAATCCGAGATCCGAAATAGCATTACTCAATGTGGGGTATGCATACGAAAGTTTAGGTAGGCCCGGAGACGCCCGAATTGCCTATAGCGAGTATTTAAGGGCTTCATCAGGCAAGTTGGCTCACGTGAAGCCGAGACGCCATGTGATCGAAAAATTGGCCGCCACGCCTTAAGCTTTGCGCCGAATTGGATTTTTCCCTCAGTTGAGCCCGGCTCGGATCGCTGGCTGTAACTCTTTGTTTTTCATACACCTAAACTGGGTTCTTCCAGACATAATTATCAGATTAAGCGCCAGTTCAGTTTCGCTTTTGTAACATGATCAGCAACCTGGGTGCAGTTTGCCCATCGGAGCGAGATTATGAAGCACAAGTTCTTAAGCCTATTGGCGACATTTGTTTTTCTATGGAGTCTTAATGCCAGTACAGCATGGACTCAGGAAACTGAGTATCAGCCCTTAACGCCACAGGAGCTTGAAGAACTGGTAGGCGCAATAGCGTTGTATCCCGATGATTTGGTCGGTGTGGTGTTGCCCGCGTCCACCTATCCCTTACAAGTGGTCCAGGCAGCTCGTTATCTCAAGGATTTGGAAGCCGACTCCAGCCTCAAACCCAACGAAGATTGGGACGATACCGTCATCGCGTTGTTGAACTACCCGGAAGTGTTGGACCTGCTGAATGATGATGTGGATTGGACTTGGCGTTTAGGTCAAGCGGTTATTAATCAGGAGCCCGATTTGGTTGCTGCCATCGACGCTTTTAGAGAGCGAGCCTATAAGGCAGGCAACCTGCGCAGCGATGAACATCAAGTGGTGAAGAGAAATGATGACGGCAATTTGGTGATTGAACGGGTAGACCCCGAAGTCATTTATGTGCCGAACTACGAACCCAAAGAGGTTGTTGTTTATCAAACTCGGCCTGTGTATCGCTATTACACCAGAGCTTACCCGGTCTACTACTACCCGTACCCCGTGGATTACTATTTCCCTGGTCGTTTTTGGGGCGTGTCTAGTTTCTACGGATGGCGACCCTATGGTGGCTTAAGAGTGCATCACTATGGGTATGCAAGTCACCCGTTCTTTGGCTACACCTATTACACCAACCACTATTACTTTAGACATCATCACAGACGTTATCGTCACCGTTATGTCGATAGCCATTCCCACGGTAGCTATAGAAACCGAGGTTACCGTGGTGATCGTTGGCGGCCCAACCGGCGCCAGGTCGGGGATCGTCCCTTTACTGTCAATAGCGAAGGACGACAGCGGTTTAGAAATGGGAGCAATAGCGTTCGTCAAAGGGATGCTGTGCGCAAGCCATCGCCCAGATCAGACGGCCGCTTTGCGCGAAAACCTAATAACGCGAATTCGAGTCGCTTTACCGGTGCCGATACAAGCAATGCATCACGGTCTAATCGAACCGCTCGGACAAACAATCGAAAGCCTAGCACTACAGCCAGTACGCGGTTTAGAGGCACTGACAACCGTGGGGCACGACAAGCTCGTGCCAATACAGGGACACGCTCGGTGACCCGCTCTGGAACGCAACGAAAACCTGCAGCACAAGGCAGTCGTTCCAATGCCAGCCGATTCAAACCCAACACTCAGCGTCGGGCATCAACCAAACCAAATACCCGAACAACACGACAGGTGACTCGCACAAATAATCGAAGTAGCCAGCAAACTCGAGCGCGCGTGACACAGCGAAAGCCTTCTAACGTCCGTCGCTCATCACCCCAGCGACAGTCCAGTGCCAAACCCAGCAATCGGGTGCGCCAGGCGCCTCGTAGTAATGCAAGAAGCAACCGAGGTACAAGTGCAAGATCAAAGCCGGCACCAGCAAGTCGGTCGAGTCGCCCGAGTAACTCCAATAAAGGCAGTAGCCGCTCCGGTTCACGGGGCAATAGGGATTCAGGTGGCAGTCGAAGTAGAAGAGTGCGCTAACTATATTCTGTTAAATACAAGACGTTTTTGATGTCGTTTTGTCCTGTATTTGTAGGGTTTTGAGAGTCTGTTCACGCCTATTTCCTAAGTGCTGACCTAGTATTAGGGCAACAACAACACATTATGTGAAGGTTCTGTCCAATGAGGGTTCTTTGTATTTTTGCACTGTCTATGCTGCTTGTCTGCCCATCTGTGATGGCGGCAAAGGTCTACAAGTGGGTGGACGAAAATGGGAAAGTACACTACTCAGACACACCCCGGGCTAGTGCATCCAAAGTCGTCATGGAATCCAGCAAACCCGCTTCTGATTCGCTTGCAAATACCACCGCGAAAAGCGCAACCGTCGAAAAAGCACATCAAGTGTTGTGTCAAAAAGCCACACGAAACATGAAGCGGTTTATTCCAGACATTGAAGAGATGGCGAAGCAAGCCATGGAGATGGATCCCTCCGCTTCAAAAGCTGACTTCCAAGAGGCAATGTCGGCACTCCAGGAGTTAAAACGTGTCCCAGCCTCGGCTTTGACCAACTCTTGTGTCAATGACTACGACACCGACGATCAGGCACGTTCCTTTGCCACCTGTTTTGGTGAAGCCAACAGCGCCATGGAAGCCAGCGTGTGTATGGCTTTTTCTGCCGGTTAGGTCAATCGACCTCGCCATCGCCTAAGTACCGATCCCATCACACTTGCCGGGTTTTCCATTTTCCACGTTTAAAGACGTAGGTGGCGATTATGGCCAACAGGGTCTCGGCCGTACCCATCGCGATATAAACACCGAGAGTTTCAAAACCCGTGTGCACCGCCAACCAGTAGGCTAGGGGAATTTGTACTAGCCAAAAACACACAAAGTTAATCAGGGTTGGGGTGTCTGTGTCCCCCGCGCCATTCAGCGCCTGCATGACCACCATGCCTAATGCAAACATGGCAAAGGGCACAGCAATGAAACGTAAGGCGTCTAACCCAAATCTAAGAATCTCAGGGTCTTGGGTAAAGAAACTGAGCAAGGGTTCGGCGAACACAAAGTAGCCAATGGACAGTAAGAAACAAAAAGCCACATTGTATTTCGCGCTTAACCAAGTACTGCGCGCGGCCCTTTCTGGTTTTTGAGCCCCCAGGTTTTGACCCACCAGGGTGGCAGCGGCATTACTCAAGCCCCACGCCGGTAAGAACGCGAACTCGAACAGCCGAATCGCCAAAGCGTAGCCAGCGACAGCGGCGCTGCCAAAAGGGGTCATAATGCGCATCAAAAAGATCCAGCTGGCCACGGCAATAATGTGTTGAAGCACACCACCGACGGATAGGCGTAGCAGTCGCAGTAACGAGGCACGATGAGGTGCAAAGTGCTTTCGCTGGAATTGCAATCGACCCTGTCCTGAGAGCAAAGCATAGAGTTGATACGCAACACCGCAGGCACGCCCGATGTTTGTGGCGACGGCGGCGCCGGTCACTCCCAATTCAGGAAATGGGCCAATCCCGAAGATCAACATTGGATCAAGCACAATATTGATGCCGTTTGCGAGCCAAAGGGCCTTCATGGCTATGATGGGATCGCCAGCACCCCTAAAGATCGCGCTCATCAAGAACAAGAACATGATGGTGATGGAGCCGCTCATCATGATTCTGGTATAGCCGGAGCCGCCTTCTACTACCGACTCATGGGCCCCCATCATATGTAGCAATTTCTCGGCGTAGAACAAGCCGATAATCCCCACCACGATCGCAACGGCTGCGCCAATCCAAAGGGCTTGTCCAGCAGCAATGGCAGCGCCCTCATGATTTTTTTCACCGACCCGTCTCGCCACCATGGCGGTGGTTGCCACACTGACTCCAACTGCCACAGCGTAAACAACGGTGATCAAAGCCTCTGTTATCCCGACAGCCGCGACGGCATCGGCCCCTAGCTTTGCCACGAAAAAGATATCCACCAGAGCAAAAACCGACTCCATGAGCATTTCAAGCACCATAGGAATCGACAGCAAGATGATGGCCCGGCCTACAGGACCCTGAGTATGGTCATGTTCCTTGCCACGCAAAGACTCTTTGACCAGAGTCCAGACGGAACTGTTTTGTATTGCGGGATTGTTGGTTGCACCCATGGTTCAATCCTAGAGTATGTGTTTGGCCAGTTGGCCTTGGTCTTACAGGGAGCCCCGGAAATGCGGGGCGCATCGCCCGGAAGGGCGTTTTTCGATTAGTGCCTTATGGTTGGCACAATGAGCGACGCCATTCGCGGGGTGCTTGCGTTTTTGATGAGATTCATCTGGCGTGCTCGTTAAGGATTAGTAGGAGGGCGACACGGTAAGGTTCTGGCGTAGGGATGTCAAGGCATGAGTTGTTTGACTTCGGTCATTCGGGCTCGGAAACCGTTTTCAATGTCATCCTGCCGCAGGGCAGGATCCAGTCATACTCTGCCGCGAAGCGGCGCAAAACAAGTAACAAGTGTCTAGTATCAAGTTTCAACAGACAGTAGCAGAGGGAACGCAAAGTACTTAACAGCGCCTGGGTCGGGAGAGGATGCCCTAGCCCCTGTCTTTGTTTATCGAAAGAAGGTGCCGCTTCGCGGCAATTAGTTTACTGGATCCTGCCCTGCGGCAGGATGACGATCTTGAGAAGCACACTCAGACTTGAAGCTTGGTCTTTTCGCTAGGCCGGGAATCAGCCCTGTCTCCATCTAGCGACAGATTGGCAAAAGCGTCCAAACCTGATGTACTTAATTTTGTCAGCAGAATCATGGGGATCAACGGATGTCTCAAACTAAGTCTTATCTTTTTCTCGTAACAGCATGTTTGTTGGTATTAGCACTGGCTGCGCCCAGCTATGCCGGTCGGAACGAAGTACTGGCCGAGCTGCAATTTAAAGCCGCCAGCCGGGTGGAGAAGAGTGCTGGTGTTTGGGTGGATGGACAGTATTTGGGATTTCTCAAAGAACTGAAGCGCAAGAAAAAGGTTGTGCTGTTGCCAGGGCCTCACCAGATAAGTATCCGTCGCGTGGGTTATGAGAACTTTGATCGGGAGATCAACTTCGAACCCGGCCAGGTGTTGAGACTACACGTGGCCATGAACGAGAACGAACAAGCGGAATATCCCGTTGATACTGCTCGGGTTAGGGTGAACGTAGAGCCTAATCGCGCGGCGGTATTTGTAGATGACAAGTACGTTGGCTACGTCGACCGTTTTGATGGACGCAGACAGGGTCTTTTGGTTGCTCCTGGAAAAAGACGTTTTAAAGTAACGTTACCGGGGTATCAGACTTTTGAGACGGAAATGACGGTTAACGCGAATCAGGACTATGAAATCAGCACAACGCTGCAAAAGGGTTCAATTAAGGAAGCAGATGC
>JBCCFQ010000278.1:0-5502 GCA_039029655.1 Pseudomonadota bacterium
CTCAAAGCCCTTTGAAACCCTGAAAAAACGCCAAACTACGCTATTTGCGTTGTATCACATCAGTCGACACGCTGCCACGATTTGGGTAGCAACCTGCGTACAACGCATTTACCCTAATTGTCACCCTTAGGGCTTAGCGTTGGGGTATATTGTGCGGCCAAGAACGACGGACACACGCTTTAGCTCAAGCACCTCTGGAATTGTACCCCAAAAAAACCCTTCAACAGGCTAAACCATTAAACTATCTACTAAAAAAATAGGGCTCTTTTGACCCCCAGCATCGCTTAAGGAAACCCCATGCGCATCGGTATATTGATGGACCCCATCGAAAAAATTAAACCGTACAAAGACACCACGTTTGCCATGATGTTGGCCGCCCAAAAGCGCGGTTGTGAGCTCCAGTACATGGAGCTAAGTGACTTGTTTATGGTGGATGGACAAGCGAGGGCAAAAACAAGCCCCATCACGGTTCAAGACAACAATGAGGATTGGTTCTCCAGGGGCGCATCCCAAGACATGGCCCTGGGAGAAATGGATGTGATCCTGATGCGCAAGGACCCGCCCTTCGATATGGAGTACGTGTATGCCACCTACATCCTTGAAAGGGCCCAAGAAGCCGGGGCATTGGTGGTCAACCATCCCCAAAGTCTTAGAGATATCAACGAAAAAGCCTACACGGCCTGGTTTCCTCAGTGCTGTCCACCCACGCTGATTTCTCGTTCAATGTCTCGAATCAAGGGGTTCGTGGAAGAACACGGGAAAATTGTTGTAAAGCCCTTGGACGGTATGGGTGGACGGTCCATATTCATCGTGTCGCCTGGGGATCTCAACACCAACGTCATATTGGAAACCATCACCGAAGAAGAACACACCTTTGCCATGGCGCAGAAGTTCATTCCCGGTATTGCCGAAACCGGTGATAAACGCATTTTGGTGGTCAATGGGGAACCTGTGCCCTATGCCCTAGCCCGAATTCCCGCCGAGGGGGAGAGTCGCGGGAATCTGGCGGCGGGAGGCAGCTCCAAAGGGGTACCTCTCACCGATCGAGATCGGTGGTTGGTACAAGAAATTGCTCCCGTCTTAAAGAAAAAAGGGATTTATTTCGCCGGCTTAGACGTCATCGGAGATTATGTAACAGAGATCAATGTCACCAGCCCCACCTGCGTTCGAGAGCTGGATGCAGAATTCGGCCTGGATATCGCAGGTGATTTAGTAGAAATCCTGCACAACTTACTCAGATAACTGGGTTTTTGAGGGCTGAATCACTGGCGCTTGAGGTGGGGTTGGTTATAATCTGAAGCCAGCCCAACCACCGAACTCTTTAAGCAAGTTAGGCATGAGTACAGTCACTTCAATCACCCAAGCCTCCGCTGACCGCTTTGTATCAACCTTGTTCATCACCACTTTGGTCCATGGCGTCGTCATTTTGGGGGTTAGCTTCGATTTCACACCGTTGCCCAGCGGATCACCAAACCCAACGTTGGAGGTGGTGATCGTCCAAGGACCTGCAGAGGAAACCGCCCCCGAAGACGCAGACTATATTGCTCAGCAAAACCAAACCGGAGACGGCAACACGGAAGAAAACGTCAGGCCCAACAGCCAGATATCCAACAACCTGGAAAGCACCAACCAAGGTGAGGCGGATGGGTTAGATCTTGAAAGCTCGGAAACCGGCCAACAAAACCCATTGGACCAGCTGGTTACTCGCAGCTCATCTTTGCAGCTGGCAAGCAACATCCAAGACAGCGCGGACATGCCGGAGCTGGAACAACGCAAAGCAAGACTGATGTTAGGTAACGCGGATCCCGCTGCAGCATCCGACTCCGATGAACAATTGTTGGCCCACAGTGACGACCCCAGAGAAAAGATCATTGCTGTAAATACTCGAGAAGCGAACTTTGCAGCCTATCTTGATCGATGGCGGCAACGCATCGAGGAATTAGGTACAGTAAACTTTCCCGATGACGCTCGACGAGACGGTCTCGCAGGTAATCCGGTGCTAGAGGTAGCCATCAACCAAGATGGTTCGATCCGAGAGATCATTGTTCGCCGCTCATCCAATCACAAGGTGTTGGATCAATCTGCGTTACGCATTCTTAGGTTAGCCGCACCTTTCGAAGCCTTCCCCAAAGATATCCGGGAAAACTACGACGTGCTGCGGTTTGTGTACGAATGGCGTTTTCTTGGTGACGGGAACCTGGCGCGGGGCCGCCTGTCCAAATAACGACTAAGGTCGGGTTTCATTGCCGTGCCGGCAAAACCGAACTAAACACCCGCGGCTAAACGTATATACTCTTGAAATGACTGAATCCCCCTATTTGACTAACCAGCTTTTGATTGCCATGCCTAACCTGCTGGACCCAAATTTTCACAAAACGGTAACGCTGATTTGCGAACACAATGAACAGGGCGCTCTCGGTATAGTGATCAACCGCCCGCTAGATCTTCAGATGGGCGAAGTGTTTGAACAAATGGCATTGTCCAGCGGAAATGATGGTCTGAATCAAACGCCAGTGTTGGACGGTGGCCCGGTGGCAAAAGACAGAGGATTTGTTTTGCACACGGATTCAGACAAGACCAAATGGGAATCTACCATTCGCTTGCCCAACAACGTTGGCGTTACCACCTCGCGAGACATTCTCTCTGCTTTAGCCGAAGGGGACGGCCCGGATCAAGCGGTTGTCGCACTAGGCTATGCGGGTTGGGATGCCGGTCAGCTGGATGCGGAAATGGCGGCCAATGCCTGGCTGACTGTATCTGCCACCGACGAAATTTTGTTTGACACACCATTTGAGGATCGTTGGCAATCCGCTGCCGATCTGCTTGGTGTCAATCTGTCTCAACTCGGACCAACCGCCGGTCACGCTTAAACAGATTCCGTGACACAACCAACTACCGCCCTTGCTTTTGACTTTGGTCTAAGCCGTATCGGCGTGGCCTTCGGTCAACGCATAACCGCCACCGCCTCTCCCATTGATACCGTTCGGGCCAAAGAAGGAACGCCGGATTGGCAGCAAGTAGATGGCTTAATCAGAGAGTGGCAACCCCAAGCCTTGGTGGTGGGGATGCCGGTGGGACAACAAAATAGTGAGACCTCTATTCATAGTAGTCTTGGCGCATTTGTCGTTGAATTGGAGAAGCGATACGGCTTGCCTGTCTTTCGAGTAGACGAAACTCTGACATCTAGAGAAGCACAAGCCCGTCTAAAACATCAACGACAGACGGGACAAAAATCTAAGAGAGTCAAAAAAGGCGATGTCGACAGCCTAAGCGCGCAACTGATTCTGGAGCGCTGGCTGAGTCAGACATGACTCACAAAGTCAGGGCGCCTGGATGGATTTGATGACCGTCAAAAACGGGGCCATCTACACAGACACGTTTCATTGCATCACCCTCCGGTGTGGAAACCAAAACCGTGCAGCCGGCGCACCCGCCCACGGCACAGGCCATGTACTCCTCCAGGGAAACTTGACAGGGCAAGTCATATTCCTTAGCCAAATGGATTGCGGCAGCCAACATAGGCCCGGGTCCACAAGCCAGAATTTCCACACTCTCTAGCGCGTCCTGGGTTAGGTTCTGAAGCCAAGATCTGGCCAAATCGGTGACGAATCCGTTGTAGCAACCAGCGAAATCAGAAAGGCTGGCCAAGCGACTTGCTACTCCCCAGCTATCCAACAGTGGCATACAAGCGATGGCTTCGCTGGGAATACCGTCCACCATGATTTGGGAAGGTCGCGTATCAAACGGAAACGGAATTTCTGACCCCATAAGCACCAAGGGATGCACATCCGGCAGCTCGCGGGATTCATCCGCGACAAACACCATGGGCGGAATACCGACACCACCCCCCAGCAACAGTGGCCGAGGTTTTTCAGGGCGAAGTACAAAAGGCTGGCCGATGGGTCCAAGAATACTCAGGGTATCGCCTCTCTGGACACGCGCTAAATCTGCCAGACCCAACCCAACGATCTTATACAAAAACTCTACCCAGCCATGCTCCTTAGACACTCGCATAATTGACAAAGGACGGCGCATGGGAAGGTCTTCACCACAACGGATATGAGCGAAACTGCCCGCCCTGGCACGTTCAGCGCACTGGGGGGCACGTACACGTAGTACGTATTGTTCACCTGGATAGTTTGATTGACTAATGACTTCGCAGTCCTCCAAACAAATGGAGCCGCGGTGGGATCGATCTACAGACATCCCGCCATTGTACGTAGTGGATAGTGAATTGGGTAGATGCTTAACCGAAGTTAATACGAGCCTCTAGGTTTGCTCGAGAATCGGCATTCTTGAGCGCCTCTTCAAGATCGACTTTGCCGCTTTTGTATAGATCGTAAAGGGCCGTATCGAAATCTTGCATGCCTGCTTCACGGGTTTCACTGAGCGCCTCTTTGACTGCTGACACATCCCCTTTGTGAATCAATTCCGCGATATGAGGTGTGTTCAACATGATCTCAACTGCCGGAACACGCTTTTTGTTTTTACCCATTACCAGACGCTGAGAGATGATTGCACGCAAGTACTGAGATAAATCCATCAACACTTGTCGGTGTTGATCCATAGGAAACATGTTGATGATTCGGTCCAAGGTTTGTGCGGCATTATTCGAGTGCAGAGTCGAAATAGCCAAATGCCCGGTGCCTGCCAAGTCCAAAGCGGCCTCCATGGTTTCCCGATCACGAATCTCACCGATGAGAATCACGTTGGGCGCCTCTCGCACAGCACTACGTAAAGCCCGGGCATAGGACCTGGTGTCTTCCCCGATCTCCCGCTGATTTACAATGGAGCTTTTATTTGTATGTAAGAACTCGATGGGATCTTCGATGGTCAGAATGTGGTCAGACGAGGTCTTGTTGCGATGGTTAATCATCGCAGCCAAAGTGGTGGATTTACCTGAACCTGTGGCACCCACCATCAACACCAAGCCTCGCTTATACATGATGAGATCTTGCAGCACACCGGGAACACCCAACGTCTCCAGCGCTGGAACTTCAGGTGATATATACCGCATCACCATGGCAACGGTGCCGCGCTGATGAAAACAATTGACACGAAAACGACCCAAATCCTCTTCCGAGATGGCGAAATCGATTTCGAGATCTCGAGCAAAGATATCCGCCTGTTCATCACTCATCAGAGACAACGCGGCGCCCTTAACGACCTCCGGTGTCAGCACGGTATTGTTTACCGGCATGATCTGACCTTCGATCTTTATTTTTACCGGTGAACCTGGCGAAAAGAACAGATCCGAAGCATTCTTGTCCACCATGAGTTGATATAGGGCTTTGATGTTCATAAACGTACTCTTGAAGATTGATCCTCAAAGAATCAAAAAACTTTGGCGTCTTCCTCTTCCATAATATGCAAGCTCTGAGCGCCCTCTTCGCTACCAGAAAACTCCCGCTTGCTTTCCAACTTGATGCGCAAACGCAGCTCATTTCGAGAATCAGCATTTCTGAGCGCTGCCTCGTAGGATATCGTCCCGGATTCATATAA
>JBCCFQ010000279.1:0-5498 GCA_039029655.1 Pseudomonadota bacterium
ACATAAAACATCCAGCTCCGGATTACCTAACTTCGCCCCAATGGCTGCTGGCAAGCCGTACCCCATGGTGCCAAGACCACCGCTGGTAAGATGCCTATCGGGTCTTTCAAATCGGCAGTGTTGAGCAACCCACATTTGATGTTGACCCACATCGCAAGCCACCAACAAATTCGGGTTCAGTTCCGTGAGACGTTTGAGCATAGCCGGCGCATAAACGCCTTCGCCGGGGGCGTCGTAACGCCAAGCATGTTCGGCCCGATAACCAGCGGTGGCGTCTACCCAAGGTCGAATATCCGGCTTGGCTTTCTCCAAAGCCGCAAACACGCTAGATAGGTCACCAACGATGCCCACGTCGGCCTGACGCAGCTTGCTGATCTCGCTGGGATCGGTATCCACATGGATGACACTAGCGTGGGGTGCAAACTCGTCCAGCTTTCCCGTTGCACGATCGTCAAATCGAGCGCCCAAGCAAATCAACAGATCGGACTCTTGCACCGAAAGATTGGCCGCCTGGTTGCCATGCATTCCCATCATGCCGATGAACTGATCATCATCCCCAGGCACGGTGCCCAAGCCCTTCAGGGTACTCACAATAGGGATACCCACTTGTTTGGCCATTCGTCGGAAGTCTTCCACCGCATCCGCCATGCCAATACCCCCACCGATGTACAAGATGGGCTTTTTAGCTTCATTGATCATAGCGATGGCACGGTCGATGAGGTCTTGCTCTGGTTGGATAGGGGCTGGCTCTGGTATGACGTCAAAGGCCAAGGCCACGTCGGATTCGGCAATAGCCACGTTCTTTGGCAAATCAATCAATACAGGGCCAGGTCGACCTTCCATGGCAATATGAAACGCCTCTTGAACAATCCGAGGAATGTCATCTACATTCTTGACAATGTAGCTATGCTTAACAATCGGCAACGTAATGCCAAAAATGTCCACCTCTTGGAAGGCATCGGTACCCATAAACTCAGCCGCCACCTGTCCAGTGATTGCAATCATTGGAATGGAGTCCAGATGGGCATTAGCGATACCGGTGACTAAGTTGGTCGCACCGGGGCCCGACGTTGCCATGCAAACACCCACCTTGCCGGTGGCACGCGCGTAACCATCCGCGGCCAAGGAGGCGCCCTGTTCGTGGCGCACCAAAATGTGTTTGATGGAGCTATCAACCAAGGCATCGTAAACAGGCATGATAGCGCCACCTGGATAGCCAAAAATAATCTCAGTCCCCATGGCCTCCAGAGAGCGCATCAATAGGGCCGCTCCGCTCATACTCATGGCGCTCAAGCCTCGTCTGAGTCTGAGGGTAACCAGGACATCCTTGCCCGTAGAGACTTACCCACAGTTTCTATCTGATGACCAAGATCCTCGTTCATCATGCGTTGGTATTCTGGTTTACCCGCTTTGTTCTCCGCTACCCAATTCTTGGCAAACGTACCTTCTTGAATATCGGTCAAGACATCGCGCATCCTCGCCTTAGCACTGGCGTCCACCACCCGTGGACCACTCACCATGTCGCCATAAGACGCGGTTTCACTGATGTACTTGTACATGCGAGCCATACCACCCTCGTGTAACAAGTCCACAATTAGTTTCAATTCATGCATACATTCGAAGTAGGCCACCTCGGGTTGATAACCCGCCTCGACCAGGGTTTCGAAACCACGAACGACTAATTCGGTAGCCCCTCCGCAAAGCACAGCTTGCTCACCAAATAAATCGGTTTCTGTTTCTTCGCGAAACGTGGTTTCCAAAACGCCAGCACGACAACCGCCGATACCCTGTGCATAGGCTAAGCCCTTGGCATGAGCGTCGCCCGAGGCATCTTGATGAACTGCGATAAGACAAGGTACGCCAGCGCCTTCTTCGTATTGGGAACGCACAAGACCACCGGGCCCCTTGGGTGCGACCAAAACCACATCCAAGTTTTCTGGCGCTTCGATTTCGCCAAAATGAATACAAAAACCATGGGCAAAAAGTATCACGGCGTCTGACGCTAAGTGTTCCACGACATCACTGAACACCGCGGGTTGAGTCAAGTCCGGCACTAAAAATGAAACCAAAGCAGCATCTTGAACAGCATCCCTGGGCGTCATCACCGTCAGGCCATCCTGTTGCGCCTGTTGCCAGGTTGGGCCTCCTTCTCGAGTGCCCACAACCACTTCATGACCCGAATCTCTAAGGTTTAGCGCGTGAGCCCGGCCTTGACTCCCATATCCAAGTATCGCAATGCGCCTGCCTCTAAGTAGCTCCGGATTGGCATGGCTTTCGTCATACAGTTTCATGTCTTGTACCCCAGTTTTTTTTCAAAAAAATAAACATATTGCCTATAAAAAAACCCCGTCTCTTTTTGGAGCGGGGTTTTTAGAATCTTGCGTTTGTTTTGTTCGCCTAAAACCCCGCTCCCCACTGTGTAATCACAAGGGCTAGCACGAGTACGAGTGACGTAAGGACCACAGGCGCCGGAACCATAGGCAATCGAAGTGCCCGAGTTCGCAAGTTACCGATGTATTTGGCCATGGCGTTAGTTACAATCAACAAAAACGTTATGGCCGGATAACAACATACCGATTTTTGTTTGTCAACCTGCTGAAGTGCCAGTGAAAATCCCTATGTTAAGTCGGCGGCATTGCAGGGCATTTCGAGCAAAGAGGAAGTCCAAACCTTATGAGCAATTCTGACGATCCCCGAAAATACTCCCGAGAAATATTCGACGGCGACGAAAGAGCACCTGGTCGGGCCATGCTTCGGGCCGTGGGCTTTTCGGACAATGACTTTAAGAAGCCCCAGGTTGGCATCGCCAGCACCTGGAGCATGGTCACCCCCTGCAATATGCATATCAATAATCTGGCAGATTCCGCCGCCAAGGGGGTAAACCAGGCCACTGGCAAGGGCGTTATCTTTAACACCATCACCGTGTCCGACGGCATTTCCATGGGGACACCCGCCATGCGTTACTCCCTGGTATCCCGGGAAGTCATCGCAGATTCCATAGAAACTGTGGCCGGCGCCGCAGGATTCGACGGTGTTGTTGCCATCGGCGGCTGCGATAAAAACATGCCGGGCTGCATGATGGCCTTGGCGAGACTGAATCGGCCCTCCGTTTTCGTCTACGGCGGCACCATCAAACCCGGTGCTTGCCGTCGAGACATTGTGTCGGTGTTTGAAGCCGTTGGTGCCCGGGCTGCGGGTAAGATCTCGGATGAAGACTTTGAGGAGGTTGAAAAGACCTCCATACCGGGACCCGGCTCCTGCGGTGGCATGTATACCGCAAACACCATGGCCTCTGCCATTGAAGCACTAGGTATGAGTCTGCCGGGAAGTTCCGCCCAAGAAGCGGTCTCAAACGATAAGGTATTGGACTGCGAGCGCGCGGGAACCGCGGTGTGCAAACTCATTGAAGCAGGTATTACCCCGAGTGACATTCTCACCAAGCCCGCCTTCGAAAACGCGATACGCGTTGTGATTGCTTTGGGTGGATCCACAAACGCCGTGCTGCATCTAATCGCCATCGCACATTGCGCTGGTATCGAGTTGGGTCTGGATGACTTCACCCGTCTTGGGGCAGACACCCCCTTGTTGGCAGACTTACGTCCCAGCGGCAAACACTTGATGTCAGAACTCATCGCCATCGGTGGCATTCAGCCACTCATGAAACGCATGCACGCCCAAGGTTTGCTGCACGGTGACTGTCTCACTGTCACCGGAAAAACCATGGCCGAAAACTTAAAAGAAGTGGAGGATTACCAAAAAGATCAGAGCATAGTGATGGGCTTTGACAACCCCATCAAAGCCGACAGTCATCTCGCAATTTTGTATGGCAACATCGCTTCAGAAGGTGCAGTGGCAAAAATCACTGGCAAAGAAGGCGAACGATTTGTGGGCACGGCGAAAGTGTTTGAGTCCGAAGAGTCCGCCCTCTCCGCCATACTGAATGGATCCATCGGCGCAGGCCATGTGGTGGTAATCCGTTATGAAGGCCCTAAAGGCGGTCCCGGCATGCGAGAAATGCTAAGCCCCACCTCAGCCATCATGGGCCGAGGACTCGGTGAAGATGTTGCCTTGATAACCGACGGCCGCTTCTCAGGAGGCAGCCACGGATTTGTTGTAGGGCACATTACACCGGAAGCCGCCGAAGGCGGGTTGCTTGCACTGCTAAAAGACGGCGATGAAATCACCATCGACGCCAAAGCGAAGACCATCGATGCAAATTTAGGCGATGAAGAAATTGCACGCCGTAAACAGAATTGGAAAGTACCGAAAAGCACAGAGACCCGGGGGGTGTTGGCTAAGTACTCGAGACAGGTGAGTAGTGCTTCTAAGGGGGCGGTAACGGATTAGTGGCTGCTTGTCATCCTGGCGAATGCCAGGACCCAGTCAATACTTTGCCGCGAAGCGGCACCTTCGTTTCAAAACAAAGCAATCGTCACCCTACTAATCAGTGTCGCTACGCGACTCTTTCTCACTGGGTCCTGGGCCTCCGGCCCAGGATGACAGAAACCACACACCGATTACAAAACGCTGACACGAGATTCAAAGCGCCGAATCATCCGTCTCCCCAGTCCGAATACGAACCACCTGAGACAAATCGGTCACAAAAATCTTCCCATCTCCAAGTTTTCCGGTTTGGGCTGACGACACGATGGCCTCGATGATCGTGTCTAGCTGTTCGTCTTGTATGGCAACTTCAATTTTGGTCTTGGGTAAAAAGTCCACTACATATTCGGCACCGCGATAAATCTCTGTATGACCTTTTTGGCGACCGAAGCCCTGCACTTCTGTGACGGTCAGCCCTTGTACACCAGCCTCTGCCAATGCCTCTCTCACGTAGTCCAAACGAAAGGGCTTAATAATTGCCGTCACTAACTTCATGTTAGAGCTCCTAGTGATTGTTTTTGAGCTGTCTCCAAACTGTGCCACATCCCAGGCTTCGCCACCAGCACTAATGGGAAAGACATGAGCCGAGGGTGACCGTTAAACATTAACTTCTTGCCAAAAAATAACACAATCCTCCAGTAGCCAACCTGTTAGAATCGAGCCGCAATCGCGGACGGTGCCGGAAACATATCATGGCAACACTTATTCTCGGCGGCGCTCGCTCTGGCAAGAGTCGCTACGCTCAAACCCTGGCGGAATCCTCAAGCACTACCCGCATCTTCATTGCCACAGCAGAAGCATTTGACGAGGAAATGACCAATCGGATAGCCCGGCACATCGCCGACCGTGGTGACTCTTGGGCAACCGTCGAAGCACCGCTGAATGTTAGTCGAGCAATAAGAGATTCCGTCTCTGAGGATTGCGTCGTCGTTGTCGACTGCCTCACATTGTGGTTATCCAACCTGATGCATGCCAAGCTTGATGTTGAGCATCAAGTTCGTGAGCTTGCCGAAACCCTAAAGACAAGCACAACCCCTTTGATATTGGTGTCCAATGGTGCGCGGCGCAATATTCGATCTTGATGGCACGCTCGCGGACACCGCAGCCGATCTTCT
>JBCCFQ010000280.1:0-5496 GCA_039029655.1 Pseudomonadota bacterium
GGCAGCTGCCCTTCCTGAAAAGACCGCAGCATGATTTTTGTAAACACCAAACGCATGGCAGACACCCTAGCGGCAACGCTGAGTGCAAATGGATTTGAGAGTCGTGCAATCTCCGGAGACGTTGCCCAGAAGAAAAGGCAAAGCATGCTGCGGTCTTTTCAGGAAGGGCAGCTGCCCATTCTCATAGGAACCGATGTGGCCTCTCGTGGGCTGCACATACCGGCTGTGAGTCACGTGTTTAACTTCGACCTACCCCAAGACCCAGAGGACTATGTACACCGAATCGGGCGGACTGCGCGAGCTGGGGCCAGCGGTGAAGCCATCAGCTTCGGGTGTGAAGACTACGTTATTAATCTCCCGGCGATAGAAGAATATATTGGAGCAAAGATTCCAACGGAGAACATCGATCGCAGCCAGCTGTCTGAAATCACACCGCCAAAAAGGAAAAAGCGCTCTGGTAAACCGCCACCAAACCGGCGACGCCGACGAAAAAAATCCAAGCCTTCTAGCGCCAGCTAACCCAAAAGCTCGTGCAGATAGTCGACACTGGCGAACCCAGCTATGTCGCGACGCTGAGCTGTGGTATCTGGTCGCGCAATCGCAACCACCTCCCGGATCCCAAATCGTTTAGCCGCATGTAACACCGCTTCAGAATCATCCACAAAAAGCGTTGAGTTAGGATCAAAATCCTCGGCCTGTTTGAGTCGGCGCCAAAACTCTTGGTTCTCCTTGGGGTAGCCGAAATGATGGGAGGTATAAATGTCATCAAAATGTTGATCCAACTGGGTACGTTCAAACTTGATTCTCATGGCTTCCGGATGGGAATTTGTCACCAACAACAACCGCCGGCCAGAGTCTCTGACCGCAGCTAAAAAATCCTTCGCGCGAGGTAAATAGCGAATCAGATCCCGATATTCCAGCTTCAATTCCGCCACATTGAACTTTAAAAGATCACTCCAAAAATCCAGACAGTACCAGTCTAGCGTTCCTTGTCTTGAAACGAACTCAGGTGTCAGCTCTTCGATAGCATCTGCCAGACGTTTTTCATTGCGCTCGGCATACGTCATGGGTATCACTTCACGCCAAAAATGATCGTCGAAATGAAGGTCGAGAATGGTTCCATCCATATCTAACATGACGGTTTCTATGCCGTCTCTATCAAAAAAAGGCTTCATTGTTTCTGGCGTTGCTCGTAAGATGTGGGTTCACAAACCAAAACCATAGCATATGACCATCGATCACCAACTCGACTCTATCATTTCCATAGCAAAGGCCGCCGGCACCGCGATCCTAGAAATCTATGACACAGAATTCGAAGTGGACCAGAAAGAGGATGATTCGCCCCTGACGGCTGCCGACTTGGCATCTCATAAGCAGATTAAGGCTGGGCTTGAAGCGTTGGATTCCAACATACCGGTGTTATCTGAGGAATCAGCGGAAATCCCCTACGAGGAACGCAAGACGTGGAACCGCTATTGGCTAGTGGACCCCTTGGACGGGACCAAAGAATTCATCAAAAGAAACGGTGAATTTACGGTAAACATCGCACTGATCGAAGATTCGGTGCCCGTATTGGGCGTGGTTCATGTGCCGGTTTCGGGCGTTACCTACGCGGCATCTGAGCAAACCGGCGCCATTAAGCAACAACCTTCCGGCGAGGTACAAGAAATCACCATTGCTACTGTTGGTGAACGATCAGTGCGAGTCGTAGGGAGTCGATCTCACGCAAGTCCAGATCTAGCAGCCTATCTAGAGTTTGTGGGCGAACACACCATGGTACCCATGGGAAGCTCATTAAAGTTATGTCTTGTCGCTGAGGGGGCGGCAGATGTGTATCCGCGACATGGCTTGACGTCCGAATGGGACACGGCCGCCGCCCAAGCCGTAGTGGAGCATGCAGGAGGCATTGTGTCCGATTGGCAAGGCAAACCTATTCGCTACAACACGAAAGCTGAGTTTCTAAACCCGTATTTTGTTGTTTATGGCGATAAATCAAGGTCCTGGATCCCGTAGTTTTGGGCCACACGCGCTACCCGTTGGTTCCTTTACATAATTTTTGACACTGTTCGCTGATCGGAAAACATGCAAGTGTCACAAAACGGGTATAAGATTAGGTTATGGCTGAGAATATCGACACGGAAGTATTTCGCGAGCGTCACAAGCTCAAGGAACTTCGAATAGAACATCGCGATTTGGATGCGGTGATCTCTCGGCTGGACAAAACCATCGCTTCGGATCAACTGCAAATTCGTCGCCTGAAAAAACGCAAGCTGGTACTGAGGGATCAAATAACTAAGCTAGAGAGTCAGTTGATCCCCGACCTCAACGCTTAATCCCTGGATCGCCCAAATGTGTCGCACCGGTTTTTTCGGCCAACTCCACTTGGCGTTGTCGTTCTCTAAATGCTGCCTTTCGCTCTTGTGGAACTGAATCGAAACAACGTGGACAACTGACACCCGTCTCGTATTTCTTTGACGCGCGTTCTTGTTGCCCGATAGGATAGCGACAGCCCCTACACAGCTCGTGACCGCTGGGATTCAACTCATGATCTAGTGCAACTCGTTCGTCAAATACGAAACAGTCCCCTTTCCATCGACTCTTGGAGCGAGGCACACGTTTTAGATAATTAATAATCCCACCCTGAAGTTGGTATACCTCATCGATACCTGCTTGACGCAACAAAGCACTGGCTTTCTCGCAGCGAATACCGCCGGTACAAAACATCGCGATCTTTTTTGATTGGTTGTCCGACATCCGTTCCCTAATGTAGGCAGGCCACTCTTTGAAGGTTTTTGTGTGCGGATCCTCCGCACCATCAAAACTCCCTAGGGCAATTTCATAATCATTTCTGGCATCTAAGACTAAAACATCAGGATCCTCGATCAATGAGTTCCAGTCTTCAGGCGACACATGGCAACCCGTGTTTTCTGACGTCCGAACATCCTCCACCCCCATGGTCACAATTTCCTTTTTTATTCGCACTTTGAGGCGATAAAAAGGGATGTCCTTAGCCTGAGTGAAACTCACCGGCAACTCATCAATTTCCAAGTGGCTCTTGAGCCAATCCATGAAACTTGGGATCACTTGGGGCGCCCCGGCGACAGTACCGTTGATGCCTTCCTCAGCCAATAGAATCGTTCCCCAAACGCCGTCTCGCCGAGCACGCCCTAATACCTCACTGCGAATTAAGGGCAGCCTGGTCAAAGGGGTGAATTTGTAGAATCCTGCTATGCAGGTAATTTCGCTCAAGGGACGCTCCAAAATGAGAAGCGGAATTATAAGGGGAGTCGCTCAACTGCTCCAGGGGGCTGGAAAGGATTCTAATACGAAATGATCTGCAAGATACTGTGTCGAATTTGGGCACTGAGGACAGATCTGGCATCTCTTATGGCCGCGCTCAAGATTTCCTGGTCAAACGCCAATAACCCTTGGTCATCACGCTTTACGACAGCCATTGATTGCAGGTTGTCGATGAAGCTACTGAATAAGGCCTTATCAAAAAACTCCGGCGCATCAATCTTATACAACGTTGAGATCCTTTGGGCCATGCCGTGGCACAGATTTTCCAACTCTCTTTGAGACAGTTTCCCTGAACCGTGCTTGGCTAACACCGCAATCACCAAGTAAAAACGTTCGATGGTTTGCAATACACTCTGCGCTAACATGGAAAGCTGTGCTGCTTGCCGAGTATCCTCGGAAGGCCGTCTGAACTGCTTATCCTCTGGCGAAAGTAGTTTTTGTTCGACAAAGCACTCCACTATCCCTTCCACGGCGGAGTTCACTTCCTCATATTTCCACGGAAGAAACAATTCCGACGAGATATAAGGATAGACCATGCGACAGAGTCGTTGAATGAGTTCCAACGGCATTTTTGCATTGTTCAAAAATACACATGCGACCAATGATGCCAAAGCAAACAAGTGTAGTACGTTGTTGCTGTAATAGGTCATCAAAATCGCGTCTCTGCCCTCCATGAAGAGGATATCTCCCAAATCATGAGGTTTGCGCTTTATCTGCCCCATGCCCTCGGCATACTCGATGATTTTCTTTGCGTCCCACTCACTAACCACCAAAGCATCAAACGGACTCATTTCTTTCAGCACTGCCAGCAAAAGGTCAATCTGCGACAGAAGCTCTTTCTCGCCCAAGGCCTGATTAGGTGTTGCCAGCAAAGCCGTGGCGACAAGATTGATCGGCGTAACCACCGCCGCATTATTAATACCAACCATGATTGACTGAGCCGTATCATCTACGGCCTGCCCAATCCAGTGCGGTCTATCAATCTGGTCCTCAGCGCGCCAATCAGGTTGATAACGAGATAAATACTCTTCGAGAAAGATTGGCTGCCCAAAGTTCAAGTGCACCTTCCCATAGTCCTTTCGAATCGCTTTGAAAATCTTAAAAATGTCGAACACCGATTCTCGTTTTTTCTGGGCGCCGCCCAGCTCACCAAGATATGTCCGACCTTCAAGAAGTCGCTCGTATGCTATGTGCACTGGAATAAACACAACCGGCTTAGCTGTTTGGCTAACGTGGCTTCGGACAACCATGGACAGCATGCCCTGTTTTGGTTTCAGCAAACGTCCGGTACGACTACGTCCACCCTCAACGAAAAACTCTAACGCCACGCCTTTGGACAAATTAGCTGCCACGTACTGAGAAAACACCGCAGAGTAGAGCTTGTTGCCCTTGAAGCTCCTGCGAATAAAGAACGCACCGCCCCTTCGGAGTAAAGGCCCGATAACAGGCAAGTTGAGGTTGATTCCGGCAGCAATATGCGGCAATGCCAGTTTGTTCTCAAAAAGGACAAAAGACATCAGCAAATAGTCAATGTGACTTCTGTGGCAAGGCACATAGACTACTTCGTGACCTTGAACCACATCCTGAAGCACCTTCAGATTTGTGAGTTCGACACCATTGTAGAGGCGATTCCACAACCACGTTAAGACCCGATACATAAAACGAACAAAGTTGTCGGAATAGTCCGCGGCAATCTCATGGGCATACTTGCTCGCTTTCCGCAACGTCTGGTTTGTCGTACTTTGGCTTGACGCAGCTTCTCCCCGAACAGCTCGTCTTACCGCCTTCGACTGCAAAATTTCTGTTATCAGATTTCGCTTGTGCGACAGATCAGGACCTAGGGTCGCCTCCTTAACTTGTCGAAAGTGCACCCTGAGCACTCGAGAAATTTTTCGCACAGTGCGTTGAGTATCCAAGCCCTCTTCGACGACATGGTTTACCGACAAAGGTGCACCCAACTGCAAAAAAGTACGTCTGCCATTAAACAGAATGGTAAAAAAACGTTTGGTCCTGCCCGCCAGCTCCCAACTCTCGGAAAACAACCCCTTGAAAGCCGAACGTTCGCGGCCCGGTGCTGTGCCCCAGAAAATAGAAACAGGAACTAGCTGAGCGTCCCAGTCGTTGTTCTGGTCAGCGTGTTGCACCAGTTGTTGCAACTGGCTGGTTTGGAGCTGCCCGGGACGCCTGATTAGAAAC
>JBCCFQ010000281.1:0-5481 GCA_039029655.1 Pseudomonadota bacterium
GAATGGACACGGGCAAAGCACGTTTCTCCGTCATGTCACGTTCGGCTGGTGCCACGGTAGAGGCCTGCGCAGCCGAGAAATTGTAGTGCAGCATAAAGGCTTCCTTACGTTCCCCTTCTAATGCATCGATGATTTGAGCGTCCCGTCCAGTACCTAAGGTTGTGGTGACAATGGCTTGAGTCTCGCCCCTTGTGAATAAAGCCGAACCATGAGTTCTGGGCAATACGCCTACGGATACATTGATGGGTCGAACGGTGGTGTGATCACGCCCGTCGATTCGAGGATCCCCACTCAAAACCCGTTCTCGCACAATGGTGCTCTCTAGCTTCTTTAGAGCACCCTTAACATCGTCTTTCGACCAAGGACCATCGTCATCTGGATCCGGGCAGAGCTTTTCTACCACGTCATTTTTGATGTCCGAGATTTGGTCTACCCGAGATTGCTTTTCCGTGACCAAATAGGCGGCCGACAAACCCTCGCCCGCCGACGCGGCGACTGCTTCTTTTAGTGCTTCATCTTCCGCGGGAGCCTCCCACTCCCAACTCGGGTTTCCAACTTCCCGCACCATATCGTTGATGGCATCGATTGCTACTTGCATTTGGTCATGACCAAACACAACTGCACCCAACATGACGTCTTCCGCTAGCTGGTCAGCTTCTGACTCAACCATCAGTACTGCGTCTTTCGTTCCAGCAACCACCAAATCCAACTTTGAATCGGCTAGCTGAGAGTTATCAGGGTTTAGCACGTACTCGCCGTTGACATACCCGACTCGAGCTCCACCGATGGGCCCGAGGAAAGGCATGCCTGATAAAGCCAGCGCCGCAGACGCACCGATGATGGCTGGAATGTCTGGATCCACCTCGGGGTTCAACGACATCACCGTCGCGATAACTTGGACTTCGTTTTTGAAAGCCTTGGGAAACAGCGGGCGGATGGGCCGATCGATTAACCGACTGGTCAGAGTCTCCTTTTCGCTAGGCCTTCCCTCACGCTTAAAAAAACCGCCGGGGATACGGCCGGCGGCATAAGTCTTTTCTTGGTAGTTAACCGTTAGCGGGAAAAAATCTCGCCCGGGGTCGGCCTCTTTTCGGCCGACTGCGGTTACTAGGACAACGGTGTCAGCAACACTAACAATAACAGCGGCATCAGTCTGCCTTGCTACCTGTCCTGTTTCCAAACTGACTTCATGTGGACCAAACTGAAATGTTTTCTTTATTGAACTCACTCTCTTCTTCCCTAGAGCTAATCGCTCTATCTAATTGTTTGTCTTTATCGACGTAGACCAAGAGCCTTGATGAGCTTTTGATAGCGATCAAGATCTTTCTTTTTGAGGTAGTCCAACAATTTACGACGGTGGTTAACCATACGAAGCAACCCACGTCGTGAATGATGATCTTTCTTGTGTTCTGCAAAGTGATCACTCAAGTCAGTGATCTGTGCAGACAACAACGCAACCTGAACCTCAGGTGACCCCGTGTCACCGGGACCCCGGGCGTACTCTTCGATGACCTGTTTCTTACGGTCGTTCGATAATGGCATTTTCTTCTCCAGCCTCTACTTTTCAAAAAACTCTATATGCGAGCTACAAACGAGCCGGCCATTATACTGGCTCAGCTTCACGGCTCACAAGCTATCTCACCATGAGACGCCGGGGCGCAACTCGCCCGTCCGCCAGCACCTCACCTATACCAATAAATCTCAACTCCGGCCCATAAAGTCGAACCTGACCGGCTCTGGGTCGGTTTTTCACGCGAACCGCCTGGCCTTGCTTAAGATGCAGGGCGCTATCATCCGTCAGCTCTACCGATGGCCAGTGATCCAAAGCGGAATCCACGGTCTTTAGCCGTGCATCCAGCGCCGGCAAACCACCCTGCTCGTACAAAGCTTCAAGCTGTTCCAAACTAACCAGGTCAGCCGAATCATATCTCGCCAAGGCCACCCGACGTAACGATGTCACGTGGGCCACGGTCCCCATGGCGGCCGCCAAGTCTTCCACCAATGTTCGGACATAGGTCCCTTTGCTACAGGTGACATCCATAGTTGCCACCGAGCCTTCGTGGGATACCAAGGTCAAATCAAATATCCGCACTCGCCTGGGTTTGCGTTCAACCTCGATGCCCTTGCGGGCCAAAGCATACAGACGTTGACCATTGTGTTTCACCGCCGAGTACATCGGCGGTAATTGCTCGATTTCACCAACAAAGTCGCCAAGACTCTTACGGATATCATCTTCACGGGGCAAGACATTGCTGCGTTCCACTTCCGTTCCGTCCGCATCAGCAGTGTCGGTCTTAATGCCAAACTGACAACTGACGCGATAGGTCTTGTCGGCGTCTAACAGATAAGCGGACACCTTGGTGGCTTCACCAAAACAAATCGGCAACAGTCCGGTAGCCAAGGGATCCAAACTCCCCGTATGACCCGCCTTGCGTGCTTGAAACAAAAACTTGAGCTTCTGTAGTGCCTGATTGGAAGTGACCCCGGTGGGCTTATCCAACAGCAAAACACCACTGATGTCCCGCCTAACCCGGTTCAAGACCCATCCCCAGACCCGGAAGCCGAACTGTTGACTCGATCAATCAATGAGGTCAAACGAATACCGCGATCCAAAGCTTCATCGTAAAAAAACTTAAGCTCAGGAGTCGAGCGTGTGGTCAATTGCTCACTTAAATGGTGTCGCATACGTCCCGCAGCACGATTGAGTGCTTCACCTGCTGGCGCCGGATCCGTGTCCGGATGCAACACAGAAAAATACACCCGGGCGTGTCTTAAATCTCTGGAGAGCTCCACATCTGTGAGACTCACGTCTGCCAATCGAGGATCATTCATCTCCCGACGTAGCATAGTACTCAACACGCGTAAAACTTGTTCGCCAATACGACGGCTTCTGGGAAACTCTTTCGGCATGACTAAAGTGTCCTAGCAACCTCAAAGCGTTCGAAGCATTCGATTTGATCACCGGGTTTCACATCGTTGTAGTTTTTGACGCCGATGCCACACTCCGTTCCGGAACGTACCTCGTTTACGTCGTCTTTGAAACGTCGCAGCGATTCAAGTTCACCTTCATAAATGACCACGTTGTCGCGCAACACGCGGATGGGCAAACCACGTTTTACGTTCCCCTCCATCACCATGCAGCCAGCAATATCGCCGAATTTTGGTGAACTGAAAACGTCTTTAACTTCCGCAAGACCAACTATCTGTTCTTTGACTTCCGGACTGAGCAATCCAGAGATTGCACTTTTCACCTGATCGATAGCTTCGTAAATGATGGAGTGATAGTGCAACTCCACACCGGTTTCTTTCAGCGCATCCCGTGCGGCACCGTCCGCTCTAACGTTAAAGCCAAGCACGATCGCACCGGCGGTAGAAGCAAGGTTCACATCCGTAGCGGTAATGCCACCCACGCCGCTAGATACAACCTTCACCGCCACTTCTTCATTAGACATTTTTATCATCGCCTGACGAATAGCTTCGGCGGAGCCCTGTACGTCTGCCTTGATCAACAAATTGACCGACTTACGAGAACCATCTTCCATCTGAGAGAATACGTCCTCAAGTTTTGCGGCTTGTTGTTGCGCCAACTTCACATCGCGTCCCTTGCTCTCACGATAGTTAGCCACTTCCCTCGCCTTGCGTTCATTCTCAACGGCCATCATTTCATCACCGGCGTCAGGCGCCCCCGATAGGCCCAGCATAGCAACAGGGATGGAAGGACCAGCCTCCTTAATCTCATTACCTTGCGCGTCAAACATGGCACGAACTCGACCGAACTCCTTCCCAGCGAGAACAGTATCTCCTGTTTTGAGAAGACCGCTTTGAACCAGCACTGTCGCTACAGCGCCACGACCACGCTCAAGACTTGATTCAATCACCAAGCCACGTGCGGGCCCGGACGCTTGGGCTTTGAGCTCCAGTACTTCTGACTGAAGTAGCACCGCGTCCAACAACTCGTCTACGCCCTCCCCGGTCTTTGCCGAGACATGCACAAACATATTGTCTCCACCCCAATCTTCGGGAATGACTTCCTGCTGAGCCAACTCGTTCTTGGCCCGTTCTGGGTCAGCATTAGCCAAATCGACCTTGTTAACCGCTACTACAATGGGAACTTCGGCTGCTTTTGCATGTTGAATAGCCTCAATGGTTTGAGGCTTCACGCCATCATCTGCTGCAACCACCAATATTACGATGTCCGTTGCTTGGGCGCCGCGAGCACGCATAGCGGTAAAGGCCTCGTGACCGGGCGTGTCTAAGAATGCGATGTTGCCCTTGTTGGTTTCTACATGGTACGCGCCAATGTGCTGAGTGATTCCACCAGCCTCACCTTCGGTAACTTTGGTACGTCGAATGAAGTCCAACAAAGACGTCTTACCATGATCAACGTGACCCATAATGGTCACGACGGGCGCTCGGGGAAGTTCCTCGGCTTCCGTGGCCGAAGACGCCAACAATTTGTCCTCAACGTCGCTTTCCTTAAGCAGCTTGGGCGTGTGCCCCATTTCTTCTACGACAATCGCGGCGGTATCTTGATCGATCATTTGATTGATGGTGACCATGGCACCCATGCCCATCATGATCTTGATTACTTCGGTTGATTTAACAGCCATGCGGTTGGCCAAGTCCGAGACTGTCAGCGTTTCCGGAATGGTTACCTCCCGAATAACGGGGGCGGTTGGTCTTTCAAACCCGTGTTTGGAATCAACATTAACCGCCAGCGCTCGTCTCTTCGGCCTGCGTTTCTTGCGTTGTCCACTCTTGTCTTTGGCAACGTGTAACTCTTTGCGACCATAACGCGTTTCTTTGGCACGCTGTTCCCGGTCGCGACGAATTTTTTCTTGCCGCTGACGTTCTTCCTCCTCCTTGCGGCGACGCTCGGCTTCTTGTTCGGCGACTCTTCGAGCTTCTTGCTCCTGTTCTAAGCGAGCTTTTTCCTCTTGCTCCTTACGCAGACGTTCTTCTTCCTCTGCCGCCTTACGTTTTGCCTCTATCTCCCTTTGCTCATCAGCCACGCGATCTTCTTCAGCCTTACGCTTTTGATCCAGTTCTTCCTGTTTCTTGCGCGCCTTTTCTTCCAAAACATCTCGTTTAATGTAGGTACGCTTTCGTCGAACCTCCACATTTACGGTGCGGGCCCTACCCTGAGCACCGGACAAGCGCAATTCATTTTGGGATTTACGCTTCAGCGTGATGCGTTTGGGCGCAGCAGCCGACGGATCATCTTTTTTGCCGTGGCTACGGCGCAAAAATGTCAGCAACTCCAACTTAGCATCGTCACTGATTGTGTCCTCTGCACCCGATACACTCAAGCCCGCCTCATCAAGTTGGGAAATTAGTTTTTCAACCGGCACCTTCAGTACTTCGGCAAATTGTGCAACGGTGACATCAGCCATAATTAACTCCTAACCCCAACTCTCTTACTCTTCTTCGGCAAACCAATGAGCGCGGGCTGCCATTATTAGCTCCCCAGCACGTTCAGAC
>JBCCFQ010000282.1:0-5468 GCA_039029655.1 Pseudomonadota bacterium
CAGTACCCGAATATCCATGAGATTTAGGGCTTCTGTTAGCCGGTGGGTTATGGCGTGATCAGCCTGGCTGGGTTCGGCCACACCCGAGGGGTGGTTGTGGGCTAGTATCACCGCCGCGGCCCGGTGCTTCAGGGCTATGCGGACCACCTCTCTGGGATAGACTGGCGTACCATTTAGAGTGCCGGCGAATAACTCCTCAAAATGCACCATCCTGTGCCGGTTATCCAGGAACAAGCAGCAGAACACTTCCCGATGTCGGTCTCTTAGGTGAGCCTTTAGAAAAGCCTCACTTTGGCCAGGGCCGGTAATCCCCTTTGGGTGACGCAAGCGTTCCTTTAAGTGGCGGCGACACAGTTCCATGGAGGCTTGCAGCAACGCATACTTGCCTGGCCCCAATCCCCGGATTTGGCAGAATCCCTTCACGTCACTGCGAAACAGATTTCTTAGTCCCCCAAATTCTCCGAGACTGTGTCTGGCCACCGCCAAAGCGCTCTGTTTGTTTGTTCCGGAACCTATGAGTATGGCAAGTAACTCAGCATCCGAAAGGGCCGCTGGCCCTAATGCCATAAGTCGTTCCCTGGGTCTTTCCGACTTGGGCCAATCTTGAATTGACATAAAACCTCCTTGTTTTGGGTGGCGACGTATCCATACGCCGTTCTACTCAATATATATCAGTTGCCCAAAGTTGCCACCATGGGGTTGGTCTTGGGTGTGCTAAGCTTTGGCGTTATGAGCTTGAAAGATAAAAATGTTTTGTTGGGTGTCAGTGGTGGAATTGCAGCCTATAAGTCACCGGATTTGGTGCGACGTCTGATTGATGCAGGCGCTTCGGTTACGGTCATGATGACCGAAGGCGCTAAGCACTTCGTCACGGCAACAACCTTTCAGGCGGTCTCTGGCACTATGGTTCGGGATGACTTGTGGGATAAGCAGGCCGAGGCTTCCATGGGCCACATCGAGTTGGCCCGTTGGGCAGATATGATTTTGGTGGCACCGGCAACCGCCAATACCATGGCCCGCCTGGCCCACGGTCTTGCCGAAAATCTTTTGACCACAGTATGTCTTGCCACTGCCGCGCCCTTGTATTTGGCTCCTGCCATGAACCAGCAGATGTGGAGCCATCCTGCGACTCAGGCCAATGTAAGCACGTTGCTCTCGCGGGATGTGCGTATCTTGGGTCCAGGTGAAGGCGACCAGGCCTGCGGTGATGTGGGTTCGGGCCGTATGTTGGAGCCCACAGAGTTGGTGGCCTTGTTGAACGATGGTTGAGAATACGAGCCTACTCGCAGGTCAGAGAGTGCTCATCACGGCTGGTCCCACCCGAGAGGCCATCGATCCTGTTCGATTTATCAGTAATCGAAGTTCCGGAAAAATGGGTTTTGCCGTGGCCAAGGCGGCGTTGGAACAAGATGCGGAAGTTTGTCTGGTGGCGGGTCCCGTTGCTCAACAAACACCCGAAGGTGCTGAGCGTATTGACGTGGAATCTGCTCAACAGATGCTCGATGTAGTGCTCGACAGAGTCTCCGCCACCGATATTTTCATTGCTACGGCAGCGGTGGCTGACTATGTCCCTAAAAGTGTAGCCGATCAGAAAATAAAAAAGTCCGATCAGGAAATGACCTTGGTGCTGACCAAAGCACCTGATATTCTCGCCACCGTTGGACATCTTGAGCGGCCACCATTTTGTGTGGGATTTGCTGCTGAAACTCAAGATGTAGAAAAATACGCCTTGTCTAAGTTGGATAAAAAGAACGCTCAGATGATCGCTGCAAATCAAGTTGGAGATGGTCGAGCTTTTGATTCTGATACCAATAAGCTAACAGTCTATTGGCATGATGGTCATCAAGAAATTCCAAGACAAGATAAGCTTGATGTGGCAAGACGTTTAGTCGAAATAATTGCCCATCGCTATCATTCAGGATAGTCGTTATGAAATCGATACAGCTAAAGATACTGGATAAACGATTGGGCAAAGAGTTTCCGTTGCCTTCTTACGCAACGGATGGGTCAGCTGGTCTTGATATGCGTGCTTGTGTTGAGGAGACATTAACGATCAATCCAGGAGAGACGCATCTGGTACCGACAGGAATGGCCATTCATGTGGCCGATCCTTCACTTGCCGCAGTCTTATTGCCACGCTCAGGGCTTGGACATAAACATGGCATTGTTCTGGGTAATCTTGTTGGGTTAATCGATTCCGACTATCAAGGCCAAGTCTACGTATCATGTTGGAACCGCGGAGACAAAGCCTTCAGCATTGAGCCTGGCGATAGGATTTCACAAATGGTTGTCGTACCGGTGGTGCAGGTACAGTTTGAAGTCGTAGACGAATTTGACACCTCGAACAGAGGTGAAGGTGGATTTGGTAGTTCCGGTCGCTCTTAGCGACTAGCGCGTTTGAGTTCCCTAAACCGCACCATGTCGCCGTTAAACTTAAGTCTTAAATCCGCTTGAGCGACATAAAACCCTCTTAGCTGGGCCTCGTAGTCGTTCAGTGCCAGCTTGCTTTCTTCCATATCATCAACAATCGGTTCCGGGATAATGGTTGCGGCGTTTTGCTGGCTTGCTCCGTAGCTTCTGGCTTCCAATTCCAGGCGAGCGATTTTTGACTGCAACAGCCGAATTTGTCGGTTGGCTTGCGTAATTTGGGCGTCAACAGCTGAGACTCGTCGGTCTCTTTCCGCTTCGATTTCTGCAACCGACGAATAAGTTTCCAACAGCATCATGTCGTATTGTTTTTTAGCCTCGACTTCTCGGAGGATGGCTTCTTCTTTTTCTCGTTTGGCGGCTTCGGCTGCAAGTTCTTCTGGTGTTTTTACGCCTTCCACCTCTTGCACGACGACGCCATACTCGTTAAGTATTTTGACGTCCTGCTTGGCATATTGTGGAGGCACTCGATCGCCATAACGGACAACGCCGTTTTCATCTTTCCACTTGTAAAGTCTTTCTGCGTTGCCTGATTGACTGGTCGCCATCAGTGCAACCAGTGTCAAACTCAATACTTTGCCGTGACATCTACGCATAGTTAAACACCATACTCTTCTCGGTAATCTTTAATTGCCGTGAGGTCTGACTCGAATTCTGGTTTGGATTCCAGATAGGTTATCAAGTCTGCCAAACTAACAATGCTTACTACTTTGATGCCCATTTCTTCGACTTCCTGTACCGCGGATCGGCCAGTTCGGCCTCTTTCCGCTCGATCCAGGGCAATCATTGCAGCAGTCGCACTGGCACCAGCTTTACGGATGATATCAACTGATTCCCGTATGGCGGTGCCTGCGGTGATGACATCATCAACAATCATCACCCTTCCTTGTACAGGGGCACCGACTAAGGTGCCACCTTCACCATGATCCTTCGCTTCCTTCCTGTTGTAAGCAAAGGGTAAGTCTTTGTCATGACGTTGAGCCATTGCCGAAGCCGTCACCGCCACCAAGGGTATGCCCTTGTAGGCGGGTCCGAAAAGCATATCGCAACTGACTCCACTTGCCATCAGTGCATCTGCGTAGCACTCCGCCAACATGGCAAGGGCTGATCCTGTGCTGAATCGCCCTGCATTGAAAAAATACGGACTCATCCGGCCAGATTTCAGCGTAAATGAACCAAAACGCAAGACATCATGAGCGAGACAAAGATCTAGGAATTTTCTTTGATAATCCTGCATTTAGTCCGCTGGCTCGTCGTTTTTTCGGTCCATTTCCCTATAATACACGCTCCTCAATTAATAGGACTGTGATGCGGGTCATTTCTTTTAATGCTAATGGCATTCGATCAGCGGAAAAAAAGGGATTTTTCAAATGGTTAGCCCGTCAGAAGGCCGATTTTGTTTGTGTTCAGGAAACCAAGGCGCAGATCGAACAGTTAACCCTACCCGCTTTTTCCCCCAAGGCTTTTCACTGTGTCTATCATGATGCCGAAAAGCGGGGCTACAGCGGGGTGGCGGTTTACGCTCGAAAAAAACCAATTCACGTCCTAGCGGGGTTCTCAAGTGCCGATCCTGCTGCCCAGGGTTGGGAGGAATTCGATCGCGAGGGGCGATACCTGGAATACCAATACAAAGACTTGAGTATTGTATCCCTGTACGCGCCATCGGGTTCTTCCGGCGATGTACGACAGCAGGCAAAGTACCGTTTTATGGATTTGTTTATGTCTCATTTGCGACGGATTCGAAAATCAGGTCGCAAATACGTTATTTGTGGGGACTGGAATATTGCACACAAAGAGCAGGACATAAAAAACTGGCGAGGTAACAAAAAGAACTCGGGCTTCCTACCTGAAGAAAGAGCGTGGATGGATGTATTGTTTGACGAAGTAGGATTCATTGATGCCTTTAGAGCCATTGAGCAAAAACCCGACCAATACACTTGGTGGTCTAATCGAGGCCAGGCCTACGCCAAAAATGTTGGTTGGCGTATCGACTATCATGTAGTGACGCCAGAGTTGGGATCCCGCGTGCAAAAAACTCGCATATACACAAAGCAAAAGTTTTCAGATCATGCGCCTTTGATCATCGACTATGACTTCGATCTCTAATTCAAAAATGGAGATTTGGCGCCAGATCTTCTCCCGGCGTATGTTGATCGCCCTATTCATGGGTTTCGCCGGAGGCTTGCCTCTGTTACTCACGTTGACGCTTCTACAAGCCTGGATGAAAGATGCTGGCGTAGATTTAGGCACTATTGGATTGTTTGGTTTGGTTGGTTTGCCCTACACCCTCAAGTTTCTTTGGGCACCGTTGTTAGATCGTTTTCGCCTCCCGTTTTTAGGGCGTCGCCGCGGTTGGCTTATTGTGAGTCAACTCTTAATCATCTTTGCCATTTTCAATCTGTCCTTAGGTGACCCGGTATTGAGTCCCATGGGCATTGTCATTGCTTCGTTGCTACTGACATTTTTTTCGGCGACCCAAGACATCGTTATTGACGCGTATCGACGGGAGACATTGCAAGATGACGAGCAAGGCTTAGGTGCAGCCCTCTACGTTAACGGCTACCGATTTGCCACTTTACTGGTGAGTGGTGGCGGTTTGATGCTGGCTGACATCGTTGCATTTGAACAAGTCTATCAATTGATGGCAATGTTGATGCTTGTGGGTGTTGCAACCACCCTGTTTGCCCAAGAACCCGAAGAGCCATCCGGGACACCCGCCACCATGATGGAAGCCGTGGTCCGCCCGTTCGTGGATTTCTTCAGGCGACAAGACGCGGTGCTGCTGTTGGCGTTTGTGGTCTTGTACAAGGTCGGCGACATGATGGCCGACCATATGGCCATTCCGTTTTACCTAGACATTGGTTTTTCACGAACGGAAATTGGCGCCATTGCGAAGGTGTTTGGTTTTGGTGCAACCGTGGCGGGCCTATTGACGGGTGGCGTCATCATACTGCGTTGGGGAGTTGGTTGGTGGGCAAAGTTAGTGGGCAAAGTTGGGCATAGTTGGAGGGCATAGTTAGGCAAAGGTCTGAGAATAGCAC
>JBCCFQ010000283.1:0-5445 GCA_039029655.1 Pseudomonadota bacterium
GGCCGCAAGGCCGGTATTGTCAATAAATCCAGCATCATCACCATGATACACGGCCCCAAGAAACGCAACGTTGTCGCTAATCGGTGCGTTGATCGACCCGCGAATGTTCCAGTTCGGATCGCCGGCTTCGGCGGTTGTTGACAATACGGCTTCGACACTGCCATCAAAAGCATCTACCGATGGCTTTTTCGTAATATAGCGAACTGTTCCCGCCATCGAACCCGCACCGAACAGTGTGCCCTGTGGGCCTCGCAAGACTTCGACTCGCTCTAAGTCATAGACTTTTAGATCCGGATTGTAGCCCTGGATTGAAATTGGTACGTCATCAAAGTACACAGCAACGAGTGGTCGGTCACCGGTTTCGGTGGGCGCAAACGCACCTGAAGCGACACCGCGAATGGTGAATTGCGTTTGACCCGGACCCAACTGTATGACGTTGATCGATGGTACGGACTTTATGATGTCAACAATGCCGTCGACGCCCTGTTGGGAAATGGAATCTGCTGCTATTGCCGAAACAGAAATTGGCAAATCCTGAAGTGATACTGCACCTCGACGACTCGCAGTAACAACGATTTCGTCCAACTCGTCTGTGGCTCTTGTGCTTTGAGCAAAGGCGGTGCTTTGCCAGCCCGCTGTCACGGCGAATACCGCCAGCAACATTAGCATGTACGTTTTCATTTCTTCATACCCCCTCTGGCTCAAAGCCAACAAAATTTTCTCTCACTCATCGTGAGCGCTAACCCAAGTCCCGAGCGATCGTTTCCTGCCATTCGCGTTTAAAGATGACTTCACCCTTCTCTGAAACCACGACTTCGGTAAAGACATAGAAGTTGTTCTTATCCGATTTCAATTTGTAATTGGACAGGGTCTTGATATCCCAATCGTCTCTATTGAGAGTCATTGCGTGATAACCACCCCACATGGCGCTGGTAGGATCGGATTTATCAATGGAAGAAACCCAATCGTAGGCCCGGGACATTTCGGTACCGATTTCGTTGATCAGCAGACCGCCGGACTCACTAAGTGTTCGCGATTCGAAAATTCCATCCTCACTGGGATCGCTTACCTCTTGTTTGTGTGTGCCCGGCGTAGTGAAGGTCACACCACTCATGTCTGCTAGAGCCGGATCGGTAAACGACAAGTTCTCTAGATCAGTTGACCCAACGGGTCTTATCGGCAACGTTACGCGGCTTGTTCCCGTGTAAAGCGTAAACTGCACCGCCTCCGGAGATGGCCAAATCATTGGCCAATAACTCTCCGACAGGGCGATTCTTATTTTGTGCCCAGCCTTGAAGCGATGAGCAATGATGTATAACGGTACATCGACCTCATAAACTTCACCGGGCACCAACGGCTGGGGTTCAGCGTGCCCATCTCGGTGAGTCAGATTCAGATAGCCGCCTGTAACATACCAGGACGTTCCGTCGGGTCGCACTTCATTCAGCCGAACAGCGACTCGAGCAACAGGCTTGTCAACCGAGAATTTGAGTTTCGCAACAGGATGTCCGCAGATTTCAAGATTTTTGTCGAGCGCCTCTGAATCAAACTTAAGGGACTTGTTGTCGTCTTTCGTTTGATCCCGTGGCAGCTCTGTCTCCATTGCGAAGGGAAGCCAGGCCGGATTCTCAAGGCCGGTGGTTTGATCCGGCGCCAGTGTTATGGCCTTTTGTTCGCCAGGTTCCGATGCCAACCCCCCTGAATTCAAATGGTATGTGCGCTCCTTGATGCGAGTAGAAGGCCAGGTGCGCTCTGCAACCCACCGACCCGGCACGTCTTCAGGAAAGACTTGTCCCGGTGTGGTCTCTTGCATATACACCTGCAACATGGGTTCTTCCATGAGCCCGGTGTCGATGCCCTTAAGCCAATGATCCCACCAGCGGACTTCTTCATGATAAAAACCGATTGCGGGCCCGATCTGAACCTCGTCAGGGAAGTTGTGCCCGTATGGACCAATCAGTCCTTTTCTAGGAACACTGAGTCCTTCCAACATGCGCGGTATAGAGTTGGTATAAGCATCCACAAACCCACCCACGGCATAAACGGCACACTTGATCTTGCTGTAGTCTTCATTTACCGAGCCGTGTTGCCAGTAGCTGTCCCTACGTTGGTGACGCATCCAGTTGTGAGTTACTGGTCCGACATTGTCTAAACGCTTGAACCACTCTTCACGCCAGGTTGGGCCAAACAGCTCTGGGTCAGGAGGGAGTGTCAGAACATTCATGAAGCCCTGGCCCCACTCGAAATTAACTCGTCCAAGTGATCCACCGATGTAGTGGGCATCGTCCGTGTAACGATCGTCGGTGCTGCAATGGGTAATAATCGCCTTAAGCTCTGGCGGATTGTGAGCCGCGATTTGTAGCGAGTTGAAACCACCCCACGAAATGCCACGCATCCCGACCGAACCGCTGCACCAGGGCTGCTTCGCAAGCCACTTGATGATTTCTACGCCATCAAGTTGTTCCTGCAACAAGTACTCGTCGCCCAGGATGCCATCGGACTCACCTGTTCCTTGAATGTCCACCCTAACGCCGGCATAACCACGTACCGCAGCGTACACGTGTGCGGTCTCTGGCCTAAGTCGGGCCATGTCTCGCTTGCGATAGGGGAGATATTCAAGAATTGCGGGTACCGGTTCGTCTTCCGCGTTGGTCGGCAACCAAATTCTCGCTGCCAGTCGTCTCCCATCCGGCATGGGTATCCAGAGGTGCTCGATGTTGCGAATCGCTAATTTTTCTTTCAGGCTTTCCGCAAGATGTTGATCGTGCTCTGACAGATGCTTACGGCAAGCACTCACTGTAGTTAATGTGGCCAGGGCCAATGCTGACTTCAATAAGGTACGTCTTGAATAGGTTTGCTTGTTCATGGCAGGACTCACTTGCCCGGCTGGTCGATACCCCAACGACACATACTGCAGTATCTCGGAACAGCGAGCCAAGGCGAACACCCTGTCGCGGAGTTATCTCTTATTAGTAAAGATTGCGGCCGATATCCTAATTTTGGGGGGTGAACCTGCTGGCGAGAATGCAACTATCAAAGGCGACCGCAACAGACTTGAATGCGCCCTTTAGAATAGCGATGAAATGGCGTGCGTCGCACCATTCACATCGCGCCGATAATTCCTGGTTCAGTTCCAGTCCAAGCTGCGCAAATACTGTTCGTATGTCAGGAGATTCGGATACCGAGTACGCAATGCGGTAGTGTCAGCGTCATAGCCTTGCGCATCAAACCAGCGCAGCATCTGCGCCATTTCATGTCCGTTTTGCTCTTCGTAGTCTTCCCAATTCAGTTGACGGTGCTTAACCTCTGACCCAACAATGCGGGACAATGAATCAACGAATTCACCAATTGAGATTTGGTCCCCCGCAATCTCGAGTGTTTGTTCCGCCCACTCGTCGGGATTGTCAAACGCTTCGCCCACGAAAAAACCGATATCGCTGGCAGCAATCCACTGATGGTTTCTGCTTGAGTGTCGCGGATCGAGGTATTCCCCCGAGAGAATACGGTCGCGATGATAGCGGACATTGTCCATGAACTCGACGGGGCGAACGATAGAGAAGTTGATTCCAGATCCGCGAATGCGCGCTTCAATCTCAGCTTTGCTCTCGAAATGTGGGATGCCGGTATTCGCGTCAGCACCAGCGACCGACGAATAGACGAAGTGCTGCACACCAGTAGCTAGAGCAGCTTCGACCAATTTTAGGCCGTGCTGAACCTCTTTTTCGTAACCGTGCTCCCAAAAGTCTGTCATGGCGAAGACTCCATATACGCCATTCATTGCGGCCACAAGGCTTACTCGATTTTCGAAGTTCCCTTTAACTATCTCAACACCAATCTCAGCCAAAGCATTCGCGCGGTCAGACTTGTTGTTCCGTGTCAATCCCCTAACACGGTAACCGCGGTCCAGCAACTCGCGGGCAACGGCGCCGCCCTGAGTGCCGGTAGCTCCAGTCACAAGAATTGTCCTCTCCAATTTGGTGTTGGATGCGTACTTCTGGCCACCGCCGCAACCAATGGTAACGATGGCTGTTAGCAAAAGCAGTAGTGAGTTTTTCATTGGCCATGCTCGTTGGTTCGATTCCGTCGCCTCAACGCGAATGATGCTACCAGCACTAGAAGCGCAGCGCCCCACCCGGCAAAAATCTCCTGCCCCGGCGGTGGTGCAAACTGCAGACGGACCCAAATCGTTGCCACCGCACCACTGACCATCATCAAAGCCATGGAACGCCCACCTATGGATACATTGAATACAAACATCAGGGCGGGGATAGCGAATGCGGCATTGAGAATGGCTGAACTCTGAATCACAAGGTTACCAATTTGCTGGGAACTGACGGTTAAGAGAAGAACCAATATGCCGATGGCGACGACAATCCGCCCGATGACCAATGCGTTGTTTTTGCCCTTTTCGCTCAAATTCTTGAATCTGTCAGGGAACAGATCCTTTGTTAGCGCGTTCGCTATTACGAGTAGTTGTGCTTCTCCCGTCGACATAGATGCCGCCGCAATTCCCGCAACAAAAAATCCGAGTAGTGGCGCTATCATAACCGATTGAGCGAACCCCACGCCGACGCTGTCGGGGTCCTCAGCCGGCACACTCAAGAGTGCGAGAGCAACACCGGCCAGTGTCATAAGCCACCAAAGTGACTGCATAAAGCCCATGTAGACCCAACGAATTCTTGGAATCGCGTCAACGTTTCCTTTTGTGATGCGTACAAGCACGTTTGGACTACAGGTCGCAAACACAAAACCATGGAGCACGAACGTTCCCGCAAACATGATCACTCCCCAAATCGACAACCCGCCTGTCGGGTCTAACAACTGACTTGCGCTGTCGTTTACAAAAAAGGAATCCGGACTGGTCAAGATTTCTGCACCAATAAAGAAAAGCAACAATGCTGCGGTGATAATCATCAATCCTGCTTGATAGACATTGACGATGACTGATGATGCCAGTCCACCCAGCACAATTGAGGTTAGCCCCGCGACAACCACGATGGACATCGCGACCATTTCCGTGAAGCCAAACAACTCTACAGTAATTTTACCAACCGCCAAGAACTGCGCAGCACAATATAGGCCCACAGCAATTGTGACGACGCACGCTGCTACTCTCAGAGGCAGTAGTTTAGACCCTAAGGATTGCATGGCGATGAGCTCACTTATTTCTTCGACACCCACCGCTTGCACCCTACCTACGAGTCGACGGGACATCAGGTACCAGAAAAGCAGATCACCCATCCAGAACCCGAACGCAATCCACAGAGCACTGATCCCCATCGTGTAGCCAAGACCAACTGCTCCGACGAGAACAAACGCGCTGTTTCCCGCCGCTGACGCGCTTAGGCCGGTTACGGTTGTTCCGAAGCGTAAACTGTTATCGGATTGTCCTGACTGCCTGGGACGGGAGCGGGACGTCCAGACGCCGAGCACCGGCCCTACAAC
>JBCCFQ010000284.1:0-5444 GCA_039029655.1 Pseudomonadota bacterium
CAAATCTTTTGCAATCAATGGTTTTGCATGAATAACTCGCTTGCACAATTAGGGGTACCTTCCTTACTCGTCATCGACGACGACCCGACCACCGGACTACTCGTGGTTCGAGCCGCTCGGGAGGCAGGGTATCAGGCCATTCTGGTGTCCAACTTCGAGGATTTCAAATCCGCGTTGAGCAACAACACGGCCATCGTTATCGTCGATGTCTTGATGCCGGACGTGGATGGTGTGGAAATCGTTCGGTACTTAGCCGATGAGAAAGCCTCTGCAGGTTTGGTCCTTACCTGTGGTAAAGACAAGCGCTTGCTGCAATCTGTGGAAATGCTGGCGCGGGCACAAAAACTGTGGGTGGTTGGAACCCTAAAAAAACCGTTTTCGAGTTCAGATCTCACCGACTTACTGCGTGATGTAGAACCAGAAATACTGCAGCGTACCATGCAATTTCCTGTTCTCCCCTCGGCCAAAGAATTGAAACAAGGTTTAGACGACGGTCAATTTGAAGTTCATTATCAGCCCAAGGTGGACCTGGAATCCCTGGTCCCGACTTCGGTTGAAGCCCTCGTTCGTTGGCGTCATCCACGGCTGGGCTTGCTAAATCCCGGCCGCTTCATCTCAATGTGTGAAGACTCTGATTTAATCACGCCCCTCACCGAGATCGTCATACATCAGTCTTTGAGCCAATGCGCCGAATGGCAAAGACAGAACTTGGATCTTAAGGTCTCCATCAACCTGTCTACCCGCTCTTTGGATAACTTAGATATCCCTGACGTGTTTGACCAAATGGTGCGACGCTACGGTGTGGCACCGGAAAACATTGTCCTGGAAGTCACTGAAGGGTGGTTACAGGAAAAAATGGTCACCGCCTTGGATATCTTGACGAGACTGCGTATCAAGGGTTTTGAGCTGTCCATCGACGATTTTGGAACCGGCTATTCGAGCCTACAGCGGTTGAGAAACGTACCCTTTTCAGAATTGAAGATTGACCAGTCCTTTGTCAGCGGAGCACACAAAGACAAGGATCAAGAAACCATTGTCCGCTCGAGTATTGACCTGGCCAAGCAGCTTGGGCTGCGGACGGTGGCAGAAGGTGTTGAGACGCAAGACGACTGGGACCTGATGTCCAGCATCGGGTGTGATGAGGCACAGGGCTTTTTCATCTCAGAAGCACTGCCCGGTGACAGCATTGGCCCTTGGTTTAATCACTGGAATAAGTCTTTGGGTGCAGCTTAGGCCCTTACCCCACCCAAAGTGTGACCGGTTTGCTTATTCAAGCCAAAATTCCTTTATAAAATATTAACATAGTCTTCTGGTCGGAGAATCTCGGAGCGGCATGAAGCAGGTAACGAAAGCACTGAGCGCATTGACGCTGGCATCTATCAGCCACAGTTCTCTAGCTGTGGGTGATTTTTTTGACAAAACCGACCGCTTTCAGGTGGTGATGCTGCTTGGCATCAGCGCCATTTTGCTACTGGTTCTCGCCGTACTATTGCGACGACTGTCTTTCTTCAAGCAACGACTTGATGTGCGAACGGACCAGTTGGTCAGCGAGCAAGATCAACGTGTGCGCGCAGAGGTTTTATTAAAACAAGCGCAAGGCTCTGTGGACAAACAGGTTCAGCAGCGAACCGAGGAACTGGAGAAAAGCAATCTGGATCTTTTGGCGTCCACTAATCGGATGAAGCAACTGGTCGCTTTTGACGAACTCACAGAACTTCCCAATGCGAGTCAGTTCGACTCCGTGGTGGAAGTGGAGTTGAGCCGCGCGCTTCGCGAGGGAAAACCCGTCTCTTTGTTGGTATGCGAAGTAGACTTTTTTGATAACTACCTAGAGTCCTACGGAACGGAACGTGCCGATAGCACGATCAAGTCTGTGGCAAGTTGCACCAAGAAAATTTTCCGTCGTGCCGGAGACGTTGTCGCAAGATGTGGCGACAAACAGTTCAGCGTCATTTACTCAGCAGATAGTTCGTCAGCGATACGATTTGCGGAGCGACTACAAAAGGCGATTTGGCAAATTCCCATTCCTCACGATAGCTCCGAGATTGCGGATCGTGTTACCGTGAGTATTGGTCTTGTGACAATTCCACCCAGCAGGGTTTTTACACCACAAGAGACTTTTGAGCTGGCCAAAACTGGCCTAAAAAAGGCAAAGAAACAAGGTGGCAACCAGTATGTCCAGCAATCACCAGAACCCACGAAACCAACGCCCGCTTCAACCACTTGAAGACACGCGTTTCGCCATTACTCCTTTGATAAATTAGACGGCACTAGAAAAGGATAAGACGTGGCTGAACGAAAAACCCGCCGATTCTTAGATTCGTCCCCAAGTGCTGAGACCACGTTACTCAGTTCATCCATGCGTTTTACCGGCGACTTTCATGGCGATGGAGACTTCATTGTCACCGGAATTGTAGAGGGAAACTGCCAGGTGAACGGCACATTGACCCTTACGGTCCAAGGCAAGTGGATAGGCACAATACAAGCACGGCAGATGATTATCGCCGGTACTGTTGTGGGTAACGTTCTGTCCTCGGGTCAGCTTGAGATCGCCAGCAGCGCCAACATCCAGGGCGATGTGTCTGGCGCTACCATCGCCGTTGCCCAGGGTGCTGTGATTGAAGGAACAATGAAAGTACACAGCGGTGAAGACGCGAAGTCTTTTGATGAAAAACGTAAGAGTGATTAGGTAAACGAGAACCCCATCACGGTTTAATCCTAGCGCTCCAACTGGGTGTCAACCCACCCGCGCAACAATCGTTTTGACCTATAACAGTTCAACAAACTTAAGGTCATTGCCATGAAAACCTTACTAGTGCTAGCAGCGTTATGTACCTTGACTGCCTGTGCGTCACACCCCCAGGGATCTCATCACCATCACGCCAAGTCAAAAAAGATTGTCGTAGTCAAAAAGGCCCCGAGCCATTGTTGGAAGGCCCACGGCCATTGGCATTGTCGACGCTAGGCTATCCCTTTAGCCTAGTGCCCCGAATGTCATTTTCTCAAAAGTACTGCGAACACCACCCCAGCCACAAAGCCGCCCACATGGGCGGCAAACGCTACACCGGGACCATCGTCCGCAACCACACTATTGGCTAGCTGCGACAAGAACCAAACACCGAGCACCAGTACGGCTGGTAATCGGAAAAAGAAGATGGGTATGAATACCAACACGCGGACACCGGGATAGTGGACAATGTACGCGCCCAACACGCCTGACACCGCACCACTCGCCCCGATCATGGGAATATTGGAGTTAAGGTCCACGGCAGCTTGGGTCAACGCGGCAACAATGCCGCAGGCAAAGTAGAACAACAGAAACTTGATGTGTCCGAACGCATCTTCAATGTTGTCACCAAAAACCCACAAATAAAGCATGTTACCGGCGAGGTGAAGCGCACCGCCGTGTAAGAACATCGAGGTAACAATGGTGGCGGCAACCGGTATTTCTGTCTGCACATCAGCGAAGATAGCGAGCGGTACAAAACCAAATTCGTAGATAGCGCGAGGCAAGGCATTTCCCAAGGAAAGTTGCCACAAGAATGTGGCAACACACCCGGCGATAAGCAGTAAGGTAAAAATAGGTGGCTTGTGAGCTGGATTGTCGTCCCGAAGCGGTATCATCCAGGCAATCTAGGGTGAGTCGACATGAAACACAAGCAAACTTGATCGATCGATTAAAGACCTGAACGAACATCCTCGTAAGGAGGCATAAGCGCAATCATCTCATAAAAATGATCCAAAAAAGCGAGCGCCGTGGTCACGGCCCAGCGAGCGCAGGCAGACCCTAGGGTTGGACTGCTGTTCGGGCCTTGAAAAGCAAAACGGGTTTGCATTTTGTTTGCGAAGAATTCTCGCTCCAGCCGGCACCGTCGCGCATCGCCCTGGCTTAACACCCAATTCTGATCAACGACCACCAAGGCATCTCCCAAACGCATGAGGGTCTGTGTTTCGGCGAATCTGTCATCCGTGCGATCGAAACTGGCATGGATGGAAAAATCCAACGCTAACTCATATTTCTCAAGTGTTGTGAGACTCGCCTTGCTTGGGACACCGCGCTTCCAAACCCCCGCCATGAGTTCAATTGCGCCTTGACCTAGGGCACCCAACCGTTCGGTGTTCTGCTCCGCCGACTCGGTGTAGATCTCGTTGATGTTTGACTCAATCAAGTGACAGGCAGAGAGCACCGCATTCATGACGAAACCCCGATGGGCGTCGTCATTGAATGTCTCGAGGTTGGCTTCCATGGCCTCTGCCATATCCCTCATTATTGCGGCATTTTTCAAATGCCGTAGTGAAAGATAGGTGTCTCCTCCAAATAGATTTGAATGCTCCCTGCGATGACTATCGTTATCGTGTGTCGTCAACTGCCCAAGAATTGAATTTTCTAAATTGCAGGGCAATATAAAGCGTTCTGATCCCGGGTTAAACGGGTGAAAATAGATTGGGAACTTGCTCCCAAATCGTTGAATTGTTTGGGAAAACAATCCCTGTTTGCGGAAAAAATCAAAGACTTGCCGGGATTTTTGAGTTAAGTCCAAGCCCGCGAAATGTACCTGCGTTTCCTACAAATTGAAAAATGCGCAAAACTAAAGGCGAAGGCCAGATGTGCCTTCATGCTTCGTTACGACCGTCCCAAATACTTTGCTTACGTCGATCCTTACTGCGACGAGGCGCTTTGTCGGGCTCGAAACGAATCATTTGCCGACGATCTTGTGGACCTTGACGTCGCTGGGCCAGACGGCGTTCCGGCCCCTGGTAGGCTCCGTCTCTAATCTCCGGGTAGATCTCCACAATTGTGCTAGACCCAGTATCTTCAACTTCCTCTGAATTAGGATCGGTGTCCTTAGGTTCATTGGGACCCATAGCAAGCCTCCTAGATCGTTCCTTTTTAATGTTATTGCCCCTTAAGCACCATGGCAAAGACATTGTGGCTATTCTGAACCTGGGTGGACTGCAGACCCTTCGCAATCAAGATCCGAAACTCTTTTAAATTCATAATGTTATGATTATGGATCTTGAATCAAAAAAAACTGTCCCAATCACTACTACTTAATCATTATCTGAGGTCGTTTTCATGCTTAGACGCGTGGGTCTATTTCTATTGACCAACATTGCCATCCTGGCGGTACTTGCCGTGGTCGCCAGTATCTTTGGCTTGAGGGGTGACACCTATCAAGGTCTATTGATTCTCTCTGCTGTTTTTGGATTCGGCGGCGCGTTCATTTCGTTGGCGATGTCCAAGTTCATTGCAAAACGCAGCGTGGGTGCCCGTGTGATTCAAAACCCAGCCTCTGAAACCGAGGGCTGGCTTGTGAACACAGTACAACAGCTGGCTATGCAGTCCGGTTTGCAGACTCCGGAAGTGGCTGTTTACGACTCGCCGGATGTGAATGCGTTTGCAACCGGCGCCAGACGCGATGCCGCCCTGGTCGCGGTGAGCA
>JBCCFQ010000285.1:0-5440 GCA_039029655.1 Pseudomonadota bacterium
AGCCAGATTCCACCATCAACCCGTTAGACACGCAGAATAAGGCAATTGGGCTAACTCCGGCACCTGAGGGCAAAACGTGGAGTAGATCAAAATGATACCTTGATCAGGGAGACGGTTAGATCTTGGTACCCCCAAACGATCTACTCCACGATAAAAACGTCCTCCTAGATGTAGCCTCCCATGGGCTTATTCTTAGAGCGAAGACTCTTGGGAAGCTGGGTCTCGCCCACCAGAAAATCATCAATATGATGAGCAACATCACGCCCATCCCCAATGGCCCAAACCACCAACGACGCGCCTAGATTGGCATCACCGGCGGCAAACACACCGGGGATGTTGGTCATCATTTTGTCATCGACCTGCAATGTGCCCCATCGAGTCGTTTCCAAATCATCCTGGTGTAGGGCTTCTGTTTGTGCACCGGAGAAACCTGCGGCGATCAACACCAGGTCAGCCGGCATACGAACGTCTGGGGCAACGGTGGTTTTGTTGGTGCGGCGACGATTGTCGTCGTATTCCCATTCCACTCGCTCGGTTTTCAAGGTGTCGACTCTGCCATCTTGGTTTGTGTCCAAAAACTCTAGGCTGTTCAGCCCATACTCCTCAATGCCGCCTTCAGCAATGGCGTAAGTTTGTATGTAAGTCCATGGCTCTGTGGGCCAGGGATTGCCGGTAGGCCGCTCAGCCGGTGGCTTTTCTCGAATACTGATTTGCGTGACGCTTTTTGCGCCTTGTCTGTGGGCCGTTGCCACACAGTCAGCACCGGTATCACCACCGCCGAGGACTACCACATGTTTGTCTTTGGCGTCTTCGCCACCAGACACTTCCAAACCTGCTTGGATTCGGTTGGCACGAATCAAATAAGTCATAGCGAAACTGACGCCAGCCAGTTCTCGGCCTGGAATCGACACGTCCCGATGCTTTTGCGCACCAATGGTTAAAGCAGTGGCGTGGTACTGATGCCGCAGTTCTTCGAGACTGATGTCTTTGCCAAGCTCTGTGTTGGTTTTGAACTCGATCCCTTCCTGGGTCAGTTGCTCAATTCTTCTGGCGACCCTGAACTTTGCAAACTTAAAGTCGGGTATGCCGTAAGTCATCATGCCGCCCGCAACGTCGTCCCGTTCAAATACGGTGACGTTGTGACCGGCACGATTCAGTTGTTGTGCTGCCGATAGACCTGCCGGTCCGCTTCCCACGACGGCGACTTTATAATTGGTGCGGGTAGACGGTGACTTTGGCTTTATCCAACCCATTTCCCAACCGCGATCGACGATGGCCCGCTCCAAATCCTTAATGGTCACTGGTTCATCGTTATAGGCTAGGACACAGGCAGGTTCACAAGGGGCAGGGCAGGTGTAGCCGGTAAACTCTGGAAAATTATTGGTGTTGTGCAGCCGATTCAGAGCTTCTTCCCAACTGTCTTGATAGGCCAAATCATTCCATTCCGGAATCAAGTTACCAATGGGGCAACCGGCCATGCAGGTGGGGACGCCGCAACTCATGCAGCGCTTGCCTTGATGACGCAGCTGGTTCACATCCCAGGTTTCTTTGTAGATTTCTTTGTAGTCGTCTGTGCGACCTTGAGGGTCACGATAGCCAATGGGGTCTCGTGACTCTTTCAAGAAACCGTCGAAGTGCTTCTTTCGCATGTACAGAATTTTGCTCATCGGACAGCATCCAATGTTTCTGGCGAAACGGCTCTAGGCGGTACGGGAATACGAATATCGTTACCTTTTTTGATGAAGTCTTTCACCACCGCGGCGTAGGCACCCGGCACCACTTTGGCGAAATGCTCGGCACTTACCGGCCAGTTGTCCAAGAGCCATCGTGACTTTTCGCTGTGGGTGTAGATAAAGTGATTTTCAATCATGCGTTTGATGAGTTTTAAGTCTCTATCATAGGTCACCGGTTCAATGTGCACGGTGTCTAGATTCACATTGGCCTCAAACTCATCTTGCTCGTTGAGCACGAATGCCTCACCGCCACTCATGCCGGCACCAAAATTCTTGCCGGTGGGGCCAAGGATCAAGACAATACCGCCGGTCATGTATTCGCAGGCGTGATCCCCAACACCCTCAACCACACTGATAGCGGCGGAGTTTCTGACAGCAAATCGTTCACCTGCTTGTCCGGTGACATACAAGGCGCCACCGGTGGCGCCATAGAGTGCAACGTTACCGATGGCCACGTTCTCACCCGCTTCGTATCGAGCATCTTCCGGCTTTGTGATGGTGATCAGCCCGCCAGATAAACCTTTGCCCACATGGTCATTGGCATCACCCTTTAGGTGCAGACTGATTCCCTGTGACAGAAACGCACCAAAGCTTTGTCCAGCCGATCCACGGCAATGGATGGTGATAAGGTCTTTAGGAATCACGGTTTCTGGATGGGCTTTGGTCAGCCTTGAACTCAAAAGCGTACCCACGGAGCGATGGCGATTAAGAACGTTCGCTTCCAAACGCACCGGTTGTAACGATTCAATGGCTGGAATCACATCTGGCATCAATTGGTAATCCAATTGCTTTTCCAGTTGGTGATTTTGGCGCTGACTCCATCGAGGCACGTCGTCGGTGGTTGCAGGCTCGAGCAGATCGGTGAGATCTACCTCGATGCCCTTGGGATGCTTGATGTCTTTTTGTTTTAGAAGATCGATTCGACCAATCATGTCATCTAGGCGTCTAAACCCTAAGCGCGCCATGATTTCCCTGACTTCTTCAGCGACAAACTGCAGGTAAGTCATGACGTGTTCGGGTTTACCGGCAAATCGTCGTCTAAGTTCAGGGTTTTGTGTGGCTATACCCACACTGCAGGTATTACAGTGACATTTTCTTAGCATGATGCAGCCCAACGCCACCAACGGTGCGGTACCAAACCCGTACTCTTCGCCGCCTAAGAGTGCCGCGACAATGACATCCCGACCGGTTTTGAAACCGCCGTCCACCCGCAATCGAATCCGGGAACGCAATCGATTGGCCACAAGAATACGTTGTGCTTCGGCCAGACCGATTTCCCAGGGTGAACCTGCAGAGTGAATTGAGGTTTTAACCGAAGCGCCAGTGCCACCGGAGTCACCACTAATGACAATGGAGTCTGCTTTGGCTTTCGCCACGCCGGCTGAAATCACACCAACTCCGCCGGTGGACACCAACTTGACATGAATATTGGCTTCAGGGTTGGCGCACTTTAAGTCATGAATCAGCTGCGCCAAATCTTCAATGGAATAAATATCATGGTGGGGTGGAGGAGAGATCAATCCAACACCAGGAACGGTAAATCGCACTGAGGCAATGCCTTCATCCACTTTGTGGCCGGGTAGCTCACCCCCTTCTCCAGGCTTGGAGCCTTGAGCCATCTTGATCTCAATATCTTTGGCAGCATTCAAGTATTGGATGGTGACCCCAAAGCGGCCACTGGCCACCTGTTTCATGGTGCACTGTCGTTCCGTGCCAAAGCGGTCCACTTGTTCACCACCCTCACCACTGTCTGCCTTACCCCCCAAACGATTCATAGCAATAGCCAATGCTTCGTGGGCTTCTAAACTCAAGGCACCAAAGGACATGGGGGCGGAGAAAAATCGTTTATAGATTTCCTCGACAGGTTCGACTTTGCTTAATGGGATGGCACGGTCTTCAGGAATATCGAATTCCAGCAGGCCTCTTAGGGTTTGTAGCCGTTCATCTTGCTCATTAATAAAGTGAGCGAATTCTTTGTAGGCTGTTTGATCGTTTTCTCGGACAGCTTGTTGTAGCTTGGCCAGGGTCAAAGGATTCCACTGATGCATCTCACCTGATCGACGCCAAAACAAATCACCCCCGTGATCCAAACCACTGGTGACATTAAGACCGGTACGGAAGGCCTGTTTGTGCCTTTCCCGGAGTTCACCTTCTAACACCTTTAAACCCACGCCACCTAGGTGACTATCCGTGCCGACGAAGTATTTGTCGACAAAATCCTCATCCAACCCGATGGCTTCAAACAGCTGTGCGCCTTTGTAGCTTTCAAAGGTGGAGACTCCCATCTTGGACATGACCTTGAGCAACCCTTGCTCCAAGGCCTTTTGGTAACGACGGACTGCCGTGACCCGCTCTGAGGGGATCAGGTCTTCTTCCACCATCGAGGCGATACTTTGATAAGCCACCCAAGGCAACATGGCGTCGGCACCATAACCCAACAAAGTGGCAGCATGATGCACTGATGCGGCGTCTCCACATTCAATCACAAAACCACAACGACCTCTTAAGCCCCGTCTAATCAAATAGTGATGAACAGCCGCCACCGCCAGAAGACCGGGTATCGGGAGTTTGTCTACGTTAATGCTGCGATCTGACAAGACCACCACTTCATGGCCATCCAATACCCGTTCCGCCGTACGGACGCATAAATGGGTAATGGCTTCCTGCAGAGACAGTGTTCTGTCGTACACCATGGGCACGACGGTACTTTTAATGATGCCGTCCATTTCCTTAATGGTGGTCAAATCATTGTTGGTGAGAATGGGTGACCTTAATAGCAAGCGTCGACAATGTTCTGGAGATTCATCCAGAAGATTTCGTTGCTGCCCGATATGAGACTCCAACGATGTCACCAAGTCTTCCCGCAAAAAATCTAAGGGTGGGTTGGACACTTGCGCAAAAAGTTGACGAAAATAGTTGTACAAAGGCTTGGTCTGTTCCGACAACACCGCAGGGGGTGTATCAGCGCCCATGGAGCCGATGGGATCCTTGCCTGTTTCCGCCATGGGTTGAACCAAAAACTGCAATGTCTGCATGTCATAGCCAAAGGCTTTTTGCAGCCGCATGACAGTATGATAGGGGGGCAGCTTTGGTGGCGTTCGTTGGGGTGGTTTGATGTCTCGCAACCTAATTCGATTATCTTTAAGCCAGTGGCTATAGGGTTTTTTGGTCAGGTTATCGAAGATTTCTTCTTCCGGTATCAAGCGACCTTCTAGCGTATCCACCATAAGCAGCTGACCGGGTCGAAGTCGTTGGGTAAAAACGATTTCGTTGGGCGGGGTTTCCAAAACACCAGCTTCGCTGGCCATGATGAATCGGTTGTCTGTGGTAATACGGTACCGGCAGGGTCGAAGCCCATTTCTATCCAGTGCCGCGGCAATTCGGAAACCGTCGGTTGCCGCAATTAGGGCAGGGCCGTCCCAGGGTTCCATCAAGGTGGAGTGATAGTCGTAAAACGCCCGGCGTTTTTGATCCATACGATCATTCTTGTGCCAAGCTTCCGGCACCATGAAGCGAAGTGCGTGGGGCAAGTCCCGGCCAGACTCCACCAGCAACTCCAACACATTGTCGAAGGCGGCGGTATCGCTGGCGTCATCGCGGACAAAGGGCTTCATATCTTCTAGCTGGTCGCCAAAGATATCGGACTGCAATCGTGCTTCTCGGGTTCTAAACCAGTTCTTGTTACCACGAATGGTATTGATTTCGCC
>JBCCFQ010000286.1:0-5426 GCA_039029655.1 Pseudomonadota bacterium
GACCCACCACCTTAGGATACAGTTTATGCTCAAGTGCCTGAACCCTAGCTGAAAGTGACACGACATCGTCCGACGCCTCAATAGGGGTCTTAGCCTGCATGACTATGGGACCGGCGTCCAATTCAGGAATGACAAAATGCACAGAGCTGCCATGCCAGTGCTCACCAGCCTCCAGGGCCCTTTGATAGGTGTTCAGTCCTTTGAACTTTGGCAACAAAGAGGGGTGAATGTTCAGTAGTCGCTGGTGGTAGCGGGTAACAAACTCTGAACTCAGTATCAGCATATAGCCGGCCAGCACCACCAGGTCGGGCTCATAGGCGTCAATGGCGTCAGCCAAAGCCAGATCAAAAGCGCCACGACCGGGATAGTCTTTCAATCTGAGACAGTGGCTGGGAATGTTGTGATTTTTCGCCCGTTCCAAACCAAAGGCTTCGGCTTTGTTGCTGAATACGGCCGAAACTTGATAGTTGTTTGCTTGATCGATTAGCGCCTGTAGATTACTGCCGCCGCCGGATATTAAAACCACGACGCGACAGTCCGCGCTGCTCATGTCCAGGTAACACCATTAGAACCTGGTTCTATATGACCCAACTCAAACACGGTTTCGCCGTGATCAGATAAAACCTGAGCAATACGATTTGCCTCAATTGGGTCGACAATAAGTGTCATGCCAACGCCGCAGTTAAAGGTCCGCAGCATTTCCAAATCCGCGATGTCGCCTTTCTCTTGGAGCCAACTAAACACTGCGGGCATGTCCCAAGCCCGGCGAGACAATGTCGCCTGCAGTCCGGCCGGCAAGACCCTAGGGAGATTCTCCACGATGCCACCACCGGTAATGTGGGCCAGGGCATGTATCCCAGGGGTTTTTAATGCGGCTAACAAGGATCTGACGTATATCCTTGTGGGTGTAAGCAGTGCTTGACCGAGGGTCGTGTCACCAAATGGGCTGTCAGGACCGACTTCGGCGATTTCCAGTACCTTTCTTATTAGGGAGTATCCATTGGAGTGAGGACCCGAGGCACCTAGGCCTAGGACCACATCTCCCGCTTCAACGGTTTGGTTATCTACGAGGTTTTTGCGTTCAACAATCCCTACGGCAAACCCAGCCAGGTCATAGTCACCATCGTGATACATCCCGGGTAACTCTGCGGTTTCTCCGCCGATTAGGCCGGCGCCAGCCAGTTTGCAGCCTTCTGCAATCCCACTGATGACCTGTCTTGCAACATCCACGTCTAGTTTGCCGCTGGCGTAGTAATCAAGGAAAAACAAAGGTTCAGCACCCGCTACAATGATGTCATTGACACACATGGCGACTAAATCAATGCCAACGGTGTCATGAATGCCCAACTGAATCGCTAGCTTAAGCTTCGTGCCCACACCATCGGTACCAGACACCAATATCGGTTCTTCGTAGCCCGATGGCAGCGCAAATAGGCCGCCAAATCCGCCGATGCCGCTTAGCATTCCAGGTCGCTGAGTCCCAGCCACCAAGGGCTTTATCTCGTTTACCAAGCGATTACCTGCAGCGATATCAACGCCTGCCTGAGCGTAGTCCAGCGGGTTTTTAGCCTGATTTTGGGGTGGTCTATGTGTGGTCATTTGCGGTCACTGTGCGTCAAGATTGTTGACAAGTTTGTGGGGCAGGATATTGTACCAGCGCACCTAGAATTGAAAGTCGTTTCTTTATGAATCTGCCTAATCTTCGATATGTGTCCTTTAGCATGTGGTTCGCCACATGGTTTCTACTGCTGTCGCAAGTGCCGGTGCTGGCAAACCCCTATAGTGCCGCTGTGGTCCTCGAAAAGGATACCCCCGAACAGCGAGAAGCAGCCTTTAAGGATGCGCTGGCATTGGTGTTGGTGAAAGTCACTGGAAATAGGAACGTTGTCGGTGACTCCAGTGTGGTTGATATCATTGATGAAGCGCCTAGATATGTTCAGGGGTTCCGATTTGAAGAACTGGACCAGCAGCAGATGATCCGGGTTAACTTTGATCCAAGAGCCGTAGAGCAGGTGGTGTCCAATCGGGGTTTGCCGGTGTGGGGTTCAGAACGGCCCTCGGTGTTATTGTGGTTGGCGGTAGACAACCGACGAGGCCAGCGATTTATCATGAGCGCCACGGACAATGAGTCGGATGAAGAAGAGGATATTGAGTCACGACTCAAAGATGAGATAAGAATGGTTGCAGACGAGCGGGGTTTGCCGCTGATGCTACCCCTCTACGATGCTGAAGATCAGAACGCTTTGTCCTTCGCTGACGTTTGGGGCGGGTTTGACGAAGCCGTGGAGATCGCATCCCAGCGTTATCAGTCCGATGCCGTGCTGGTGGGGCGTGCCCGCACTCGAGGCAGCAGCTGGGAAGTTCGCTGGACGTTGTTCGATGCCAACGGCCGGCAGGCATGGGTGGGCGGTTTTGCCGACGGGATTCATCAAACAGCAGATAGTTACGCCCAGGCTTTCGCTGTTTTGAAAACCGAGGGAGAGGTCACGTTGATCGTGGATCAGGTGACCAGTTTTCAGGCCTATGGCGAATTACTGTCACATCTGCGAGCACTCAGCGTGGTTGAACAAGTTGACTTGCAACAGGCTTTGGATGACACCTTAACCTTCCGCTTGCGCCTCAAAGGAGACACGGATGTTTTACAACGAGCCATTCGCCTGGGTGGTAAACTGGAGGAGTTGTCGCAAGAGGTGCCAACCCAGACCCTAGGCCCACTGGCGCTAAGATATCAATTACGCCCGTGAAACCCCGTTATATCCCAAACCTATTAACGGTTTTTCGGATAGCCTTAATTCCGCCCATTGTTTGGACCATACTGCATGGTCCGACCCAGACCGCCGCGGTGCTTGTGGCAGTAGCCGTGCTAACCGATGGACTGGATGGGTTTTTGGCCAAGAACTTCGACTGGCGCACACGATTTGGTGAAATTACAGACCCCATCGCGGACAAGGCATTGTTCATTTCCGTCTTTATTGCCCTTGCCTACGCCGGATTTATTCCAGTTTGGTTGGTTTGGGCCGTGCTGATTCGGGACCTGGTCATCGTGTCGGGTGGGTTGGCTTACCACTATCTCATTGGGCGATTCGAGATGTCTCCAACGGTGATAAGCAAACTCAATACCTTGGTACAATTTTTGTTCGTGTTTACAGTGTTAATCAGTCTTTCCACCGGATTTCCAAACTCGACGGTAGTGAAGTATCTGACATACATCGTGCTGGCGACGACTATCTTGAGTGGCCTGGACTATGTGGTGACCTGGGGTAAGAAAGCAGTGATACAAAGGAGTCAATGAAATGTTAGCCGACAACAGATTGTTTGCTTTGTTGGGAACCGTAGCGGCGGTTTGGTTGTTGATGCTGCTGAGTCCAATACTCACCCCCTTTGTTGCCTCTGCGCTTTTGGCCTATTTGTTTGACCCATTGGTTGACCGTCTGGAGAAACTCAAGTTGTCGCGGTCTTTGGCCGTGTTATTGGTTTTCATACTGATGATCTTATTGATCATTGGCTTCGTTGCTTTGGCGTTGCCTTTGGTAAAAGCTCAAGTGGAAGTCTTAGTTGAGCAAGTACCGGTTTACATCGCTTGGGTGGAAAGCCGGTTACTCCCCTATTTGACCGGTTTACTTGGTTTGGATGATTTCGATCCGAGGGTGGGATTGGCAGAGTTTCTAAAACAAAATTGGTCGTCCGCCAGTCAATACGCGGGCAGCGCGTTGAAAATGGTGACGGCTCCTGGCGGTTGGATCGTATCCAGTGCCGTGAATTTATTGCTGATCCCAGTCGTTACCTTTTATCTGTTAAGGGACTGGGACGAGTTAATCTCCCACCTAGGCTCTTTGGTGCCCATGGATCGAAAGACTAAAGTGTTTCGTCTCGCTAAAGAATCGGACGAAGTACTGGGTGCGTTTTTGAGAGGGCAAGTGTCGGTGATGCTGGCCTTAGCCACTATCTACTCAACCGGTTTAGCGATCATTGGTTTAGACAATGCGTTGGCCATCGGTGTGATTGCTGGCTTGGTGAGTTTCGTGCCCTATCTCGGCTTGGTTGTTGGTATTGTCTTAGCTGGCCTTGCCGCTATTGTGCAAACTCAAAGCGTTCTTATTGTTCTTCTGGTGGTGTTGGTGTTTGTTGTGGGCCAGCTGGTTGAAGGTATGTTTTTGACGCCGAAACTGGTAGGAGACAAAATAGGCTTGCACCCTGTTCTGGTTATCTTCGCTGTGATGGCTGGCGGCCAGTTGTTTGGGTTTTTCGGAATTCTGTTGGCCTTGCCCATAGCGTCAGTCTTGTCTGTGGTTGTGCGATTTGCTTACGAACACTATCAAGCACCAAAAGAGATACTGGATAACCCCCACGCGTAAGTTATGTATCAACTTGGACTAAACATCCACCTCAAAGAGTGGGCTGTGTTTGACTCTTATGTCGCCGGGCCCAATCAAGCAGTAGTGCACTATTTGTCCACCATTGCTGGGCACTCGGATCCCGTGGTTTGGATTTGGGGTAGACCTAGCGTGGGCAAAACCCATCTATTGCAGGCCTCCTGTAAGAATCAGTCCGACAGCGTATTCATACCGTGTCACGGTTGGGAAGACCTGGGCTATGAGCCGACCTTGTTGTCAGAATTGGGTGCTTTGCCATTAGTTTGTATTGATGATGTTGGCGAAATTGCGGGTAATCGGTCATGGGAAGAGGCACTGCTGGTATTGGTTAACGAGATTAAGGACACAGGTGGCACACTGTTGGTAAGCAGTCGCTTACCTCCTACGGAAGTCGCCTTTGAACTACCCGATGTACATTCCCGCTTACGATGGGGGCCTGTGTTTCGTGTAAGTACATTGACCGATGAGCAAGTGGCCCAGGCGTTAAAACTTCGCGCGGGTAGTCGAGGACTGGTCTTGCCAGAGGACACACTCACCTATTTGATGCGGCATCATTCAAGGGATCAGCGACAATTGTTTGAGCTCCTGAATCGTCTAGACGTTGAATCACTCGCCGCTCAGCGACGTTTGACCATTCCGTTTGTAAAATCAGTTCTCCACTCAACTCGGTGACTCGACACCAGATTGGTATTGTGGGTGCTGGGCCTGCGGGTTTATGCGCCGCGGCGGCGCTGCACGACCTGGGCCACGATGTACTCATCATGGAGCGCTTCAGCCGCGTCCAACCGGTAGGATCTGGGTTGATTCTCCAGCCTACTGGGCAACGTGTGTTGACAGAACTCTTCCCAGAAAGACCGTTAGATTTCGGCACACCAATTCGTCGCATGATTGGTCGCATCGCACCCTCACATCGATTGGTGTTGGACGTGAACTATCGGGCATTGGGGGACGAGGTACAGGGTATTGGTGTTCATCGTGCCAGTCTTTTTCAATGGCTGTACGACGTCTGTGTGAGGCGGGGCATCGAGATAAAGACTGATGTTCGTGTGAAAC
>JBCCFQ010000287.1:0-5399 GCA_039029655.1 Pseudomonadota bacterium
CCAGGACATTTTGCGGGCGTTTTGCAAATCGTGAATAAATTATTCAACCTGCTACAGCCCAATTACGCGGTTTTCGGCGAAAAAGATTACCAGCAATGCTTGCTGATCAAAAAAATGACTGCAGATTTTTTAATGCCGATCCAAATCATAACCGCGCCAATTGCGCGTGAAGCCAATGGCCTGGCGATGAGTTCACGCAATCAGTATCTGACGGCAAATGAAAGAGAATTAGCCCCCCATCTATATCGCGTCTTATCCACAGTGAAAGAGCGTTTGGAAAAAGCGGAAAGAGACTATCAGCAGTTACAGTCTGACGCGGTGGCGGAGCTGAAAAGGGCAGGTTTCGAGCCCGACTACGTTGCCATACGCCAGGCAGCTAACCTCGAAGTGCCGGATTCTAATGAGTCGGAGTTTGTGGTTTTGGCGGCGGCTCAACTCGGTAAAGCGCGACTCATTGACAACATTAGAGTGTCGACTTAAGCCCTAAATTTCGTCATAAACTACACACTGGTTTCTGCCATCTTCTTTGGCGCGATAAAGCGCTTTGTCTGCTTTCTTAATTAACGTGTCCAACGTGTCATTGGGTTGCATTGTCGTGACACCTAGGGAGAGTGTGATGGGCAAAATCATATCCGTTCCATCAGGATTGGAACCGTCGCCCGAAAAAGCTATGCGTATTCTTTCTGCGGTCTCGTGACAACTCTCCAAGTCCAAGTCAGGCAAAAAAATGGCGAATTCATCACCCCCAAATCTGGCGATCAAATCAGTGGGCCGAAGGTGTGCACGAAACGCATCCGCCACTTTTGTTAAGGCGTGATCGCCTGCGGCGTGGCCAGCACGGTCGTTGAACTCTTTAAATCGGTCTACATCAATCATCATCAGACAGGCGGTTGTTCCCCGATTTTTACACCGCTGAATTTCCCGCCGAAACATATCTTGCATCCAGTGCCGATTGTGCAAATCCGTAAGAGCATCCCGTGTCGCGCTATGTTCAAACTTCCGCATGGAGGACAAGCTGGTTGCAATCACGTCATTGTCCCGCCGGACTCTTTCCGAGAGTATGATCAACAAATTTTTAGCGACTCCATGGGATACGTTGACCATTTCTGCCAACACTATGTGATCGATAGCTAATAGATCACAATTGTCTTTGGCAATCACAAGAGCAGAGGGTTCGCGGTTTTCGATCATTGACATCTCGCCGACGCAGTCGCCGTGCTGAAGGGTTGTGAGTGGCTTGGTGGTATCGTCGGTGAGGAAAACATCTAAGCTGCCACTGGCGATGACATATACAAATGGATTACTTGTATCAGGCTGCAACAAGGTCTCGCCCGCGACTACACGACGGTACTGGCATTTTTCCAATAACTGTTCAATGGATTCCGTGCTAACGCTTTTGAATAAGCGTAAGCTGCCCAGCAATTCTCTGTTATATATGATTGCGTTTAGATTCACTTTTTATGCCCATAACTGGACCCATCATCCAGTTCGCCAACAGGGTGTGACCCAAGGATAACTTTAAAAAAATGAATTGTGAATTTGTTTGTATGCCTATTCTTCGAGACGCCTTCTTGCATTCATGAAGGTCTCTCGCGTCTTGCTGTCAACCTTGGGGAAGGCTAAGTCTATTTGCTCTAAGTTTTGCCGGATGATTTGGGCAACCTGCCACCGCATATAGGGTTTATTGTCTGCCGGAATCGCGTACCATGGTGCCCAAGGTTTAGAGGTCTGACGGATCGCATCGGAAAAAGCACTCATGTAGTCGTCCCAGTGCTCACGTTCGTCTAAATCAGCTTCGGAAAACTTCCAGTTTTTCTCCGGTTCATCTAGACGGCTTAGGAAGCGTCGTTTTTGTTCGTCTCTCGAAACGTTTAGCCAAAATTTCAAAATCATAGTGCCGTTGCGCGCAAGATGTTTCTCGTGATCTGCGATTGACTCCAGACGCTCATCCCAAAACTTAGGCGATACATCCAATTCTGGTAGTTTCTGAAAACGTAGATACTCAGGGTGTACCCGAACAACCAACACCTCTTCATAGTAGCTTCGATTAAAGATCCCGATACGTCCTCGTTCTGGTAGGCGTTTTGCGGTACGCCACAAGAAGTCGTGATCCAACTCTAAGCTTGATGGTTTCTTGAAAGAAAAAACCTGACAACCGGCTGGGTTTATCCCGCTCATAACCGCTCTTATGGTGCTGTCTTTTCCGGCTGCGTCTAGTGCCTGGAAAACCAGTAGGACAGAGTGCTGGTCTTCGGCGTAAAGCATCTCTTGTAGATCACCGAGTTTTTCTACTTCTCCCTTTAACTTTTTCTTTGCCTTTTTCCTGTCGGGCACCTGCTGGGGCAAGGTGCTCGCTTGTGTGGCGTCAAATTGGTCGCTGTCTACTAGCCATTCGTGTTTTGGTGCGCTATACATTTTTTCCTCGTCTTAAGTGTTGGTCTAGCGCCCATGATGCATGTTCGCTAACGATGTTTGAGTTATGGCTACACATATTGCTGAGCGTTTTTTTGGTTTCGGGGTCAGTGTCACTGTTGCCTAACGCAACGGCTATGTTTCTCAGCCAACTCACAAATCCGATTCTGCGAATTGGACTTCCCTCGGTGCGTTTTTCGAAGTCTCGTTCCGACCACAAAAATAATTCCAATAATGTCGCGTTGTCCAAATTTTGACGGGGCTCAAAATCCGGCAGAGTTGTGCGTTTAGCAAACTTATTCCATGGGCATACCAGTTGGCAGTCATCACAACCATAGATTCGGTTGCCGATTGGCTTTCGATACTCTTTTGGAATACTGCCTTTGAGTTCGATGGTCAAATAAGAAATACAGCGTCGCGCGTCTAATTCGTATGGCCCGACAAAGGCGTTTGTAGGGCACACCTGTAGACAGGCGCTACAACTGCCACAATGGTTTGTTGACGGTTTGTCGGTGCGCAGCGCGAGATCGGTATAAATTTCTCCCAAAAAGAACCATGACCCCGCACTTTTGTTTATCAAGTTGGTGTTTTTTCCAATCCAACCCAGACCGGCATTTCTTGCTAGGGCACGTTCTAAAACCGGCGCGCTATCCACAAACACTCGGTACCCAATGTCGCCGATTCTCGCCTCTATCTTTTGAGCAAACTTCTTGAGTCGTAGCCGAAAAACCTTGTGGTAGTCTCGGCCCAAGGCGTAGCGGGCTACATAGGCCTTTCGTCGGTCGTTCAGTACCGATTCGGCGTCTGTGCTGTTGGGTGGGAAGTAATCCATGCGTGCGCTGATAACGCTAACGGTTTGTGGCACGAGATCATCGGGCACATATCTCTTTCGGCCGTGTTTAGCCATATACTGCATTTGTCCGTGATGACCTTGTTGTAGCCATCGACGTAAATGTGCGGCATCTTCAGCCAAGTCGAGGTGTGATACACCCACAGCTTGAAAGCCAAGCTCTTTGCCCCAGCGAGCGAAGTCGTCCTTAAGTGTTGTGGTTTCCTCGTCAGAGAACATTTTGGCCCTAGGTATCTTTGATTGCTTGGGGCACTATACGATGTGATGATGGACCTTCCCAAAAAAATCTACCGGGCAGCTCAAGTACGAGAGCTAGATAGTCTGGCCATAGCCAGTGGCATTCCTGGATACACGCTCATGTGCCGTGCTGGGAGCGCCGCCTTGCACCACCTGCGAGCGCGTTGGCCAAAGGCCAAGCGAATCCTAGTCCTGTGCGGGGCCGGCAACAATGGCGGTGATGGATATGTGTTAGGGCGTTTGGCCCACGAAGCAGGGCTTACACCTATAGTCGTGCCATTAATGGATCCCCATTCCCTGTCCGGTGACGCCAAGGTTGCATGGGATACGTATTCCCAAACCGGAGTGTCTACCGTTGAGTGGGACCCAGATTTACTTACCGTATCCGACGTCGTCGTTGATGGTGTACTGGGTACCGGCATTAAAAGGCCTTTGGCGGGGCGTCCAAAAGACGTTGTGGATACCATCAATGCCAGCGGCAAGCCCGTCCTCGCTCTCGATATTCCAACGGGTTTAGATGCGGATACGGGGCACGTGCACGGTTGTGCCGTGCGTGCCGATGTGACGGTAACTTTTGTCGGGTTGAAACTCGGGCTTTATACGGGCGCCGCCTGGGACTATGTCGGTGAGATTGTGTTCGATGGCTTGGACATCGGGGATTCTGTGCGATCGGAGATTCCGGCCGTGGCCCATCGAATCAATGACGATCTCATTTCTCAGTGTTTGCCTCCACGACAGCGGGCCTCCCACAAAGGGCTGTTTGGGCGGGTGATGTTGGTAGGTGGCGGTGCCGGTATGCCTGGTGCCATCAAGCTGGCGGCGGAAGCCAGTTTGTTTGTTGGGGCTGGCACCGTAACGGTTCTGACTCGACCGGAGCACATAAATCCTGTGTTGGCGGGTCGTCCCGAGTTGATGGTGCGTGGTGTCACTGGTGCTTCTCAAGTCCATGAGATTCTGGGTAATGCTGACGTGATCGCGGTTGGACCTGGTCTGGGTCAAGATGAGTGGGGCCAGGAAATGTTTGAGGCGGTCCTGGCCCAGGACAAGCCTACGGTGGTGGATGCTGATGGTTTGAATTGTTTGGTGGGGCGAAGGGAACAACGGGACAACTGGGTGCTTACCCCGCATCCTGGTGAGGCCGGCCGGCTATTGGGCAGCAGCTCAGTAGAGGTTCAAAAGGACAGGCCCAAAGCGGCGGCCGCATTACTCGATACCTACGGTGGGGTTATCGTACTTAAGGGCCCCGGTACCATTGTTGCCAGCGCCGGAGAAGGGCCATGGATTTGCGATAAGGGTAATCCCGGCATGGCTGGCCCAGGCATGGGGGATGTTTTGACCGGCACCATTGCTGGCGTGGCCGGCCAGTGCCGCGATTTGTTTCAAGCGGCAAAGGTAGGTGTGTTTGTGCATGGCGCCGCCGGGGATGACGTCGCAGCCGCAACCGGTGAGCGTGGGATGGTGGCCACCAGCCTTATGCCGTACCTGGCAAAGTGGGTAAATTGAGTGGTAAGGGTTTTCGTTTCCAGCGTCCAAGAGACCCACGAGTTCGCCGCTAAGCTTGTGCAATCCTCTAGGCACGGTGGAATCGTCTCGTTGACGGGTGACCTTGGTGCAGGAAAAACCGAATTCGTCCGTGGCTGCTTGAGATTTATGGGGGAGACGGGTCCGGTACGCAGCCCAACTTACACTCTGGTCGAAAACTATAAGCCCCCGGGTTTCTTGGTCGCTCACCTTGACCTTTATCGGCTTTCACCTGAGGACGACATGAGTGATTTGGGGTTTAGGGAATTGAATTCCACCGCCTGGTGCTTTGTGGAATGGCCAGATCGACTCAACTTTGACGTGAATTTCGATCTAGGTATCACTCTCACAGTCGCCAGAGACGGCCGCTGGATTGAAG
>JBCCFQ010000288.1:0-5397 GCA_039029655.1 Pseudomonadota bacterium
CCCGCTGCGCGGATCAATCCCGACTTCGTCAAGCGGGCAACACGCTTTTTATTAGTTTCGGACCATTTACTATTTGGCTTTCTAGGCGAAAAACGATGGGTGTAGTGTTTCTCATCAATAGACTTCTTTACGCCATCAACCCAACCAAAACATAAGGCTTCTTCCACAGCATCGTTGTAGGAGAGGTTAGGCGTTTTCGTGCTTTTCTTGATGAAGACCAGCCAGACTTCGGATTTTTTTTTGTGGTGTTTCCTAAGCCAGTCTCTCCAGTCTTGTCGTGATTTGGGCAGGAATTTCACAGTGTCTCCTAACGTATCTGTGCCCCGAATATCCTGATCTTATTGGAGTTTCCGCATTATGTGAAACCGACTTTTGATCCAATTCACGGGTCCTTTTCCGCTAATGGAATAAAAGGCCGCAAAAATCTTATTGCGGGACAAGGCATTCCATGAATGGAGGCGTCGACATGATCGGCATTAATCGCGTGTATGTTTCACTGTTCTTATTGGTTCTTACAATTCTCTCACCCCACGCCGCGGCGGATGTATCTGACCTAGAGGTGGTCGATCGGCAATTTGTCAGCAGTCAGCGAGTCAACCGTGTGCTGACCGACTTTGTATACACCATTACAGTACAGAACAATGGTGATTCGTTGTCCAACGTGGTTGCAACTGTTACAAGTAATTCTCCCAACACCACCATTATTGAGGGGGAGATCTTGTTGGGCGACATGCAAGGGAACAGCAGTCTTCAGAGTACAGATACCTTCACCCTGCGTCAGAACAGACGATTTCCGTTCAACCCAAATGACTTGGTTTACACTTTTTCGGCCGATTCGCCACCTGCAAACACTGCACCAACCGCAAATGCCGGTGTTGATCAAAACGTCTCTGTTGGAAGTACCGTCAGTTTAGACGGTAGTGCTTCTAGTGACCCTGAGAATGACCCACTGACTTTTGCCTGGACACTCATTCAAAGACCCGCGGGTAGTAATGCGGCTATCAACAACTCAAATCAGTCTAACGCGAGTTTTGTTGCGGATTTACCGGGGCTCTATGTGGCACAGCTGATCGTCAACGATGGCGAGTTTGATTCAACACCCGACGTCGTACAGGTGACTGCAACGGTGACGAATACCGCCCCCACCGCTAACGCCGGCTCAGATCAAACTGTGGACCTGGGCACTGGCGTTACGCTAGATGGGAACGGGTCGTCAGACCCTGAAGGAGACTCCTTGAGTTTCCAATGGACCCTGATTCAGATTCCAAATGGCAGTAACGCAAGTCTTACCAACGATGATCAAGCAATCGCGGGCTTCACTCCTGATTTAGCCGGCGTGTATCTCGTGCAACTCATCGTTAACGACGGTGAATTTGACTCACAACCCGACACGGTGGAGATAACGGTGACGTTTGCTGGCGATTCACCCCCAACCATTATCTCTTCCCCCATTACAACAGGTAGCTTAAACACGGCTTATGCCTATCTGGCGGAAGCAACGGATCCTGATGTAGGCGACGTGTTGACCTTTTCCTTGATCGAGGCACCGGCTGGAATGTCCATTGACGGTGCTACAGGGCTAATCTCCTGGACGCCGGATGTTACCGGTGCCGCGGACGTCATATTAGAGGTTGAAGACAGTACTGGTCTTACCGACAGTCAGATCTACTTGATCCTGGTCAATAACGGATCGGGAGATCAGCCTCCGACTCTGGCCCCCATCGCCGATCAAACCACAGTTATTGGTAGTCCAGTAACGGTTACAGCGATGGGCAACGACCCTGAAGCTGAAGTGCTGCGTTATACACTGAACAGTGGACCACAGGGAGCTGCAATTAACCCTGCCACCGGTGTGTTTCAGTGGACACCCAATAACAGTCAGTCGGGCAGTGCAACGGTTAGTATTTCTGTTTCGGATCCCGGTGGTCAGAACGCATCGCAAGGCTTCGCAATCACGGTGTTGGCGGAGACAGAGAATCAACCGCCAGTCATTGATGCTGTAAGTAACGTGGTGGTAAATGCACTTAACCCTGTAGAGATCACACTTACGGCCACAGACCCGGATGCAAACGATCAGTTGGTGTTTGGTCTAGCAAATATTCCTCAAGGTTTGCAGTTTGATCCAATTAACGGAACCATTGGATGGATTCCTGCTAGCGAAGACGAAGGTGTAGTCAATTTGACCGCCAGCGTTACCGACAGTGCCGGCAATAGTGACGACACGTCCTTCAACATCCAGGTGCTTGGACCTCAAGAGGCCCCCATTGCCAACGACGATGCCTATGCCATTGGGCGGGCCAATGTGCTGGACGTTAACGCACCAGGTGTGTTGTCCAATGATACGGACATAAACGGTGATCCTCTGAGTGCAACTCAAACCAACGATGTAGTGAATGGTACGCTCAACGCCTTCCCTGGCGATGGTGGGTTCACCTACACGCCACCGCCGGTGCCGCCCATCACCATAGGGTTTTCGACGCAGTGTAATTCCCTCAATGTCGGCGCCATGGGGACTCCTTCCGTGGTGGGGGACTTTGACGGCAACGGCACCACCGAGATTGCGGTGCTCGCAGCCAATGGACCCCGGGGACTTGCCCATATCGTAGAAACCAATAATGGTAGCTGTGACGTGATTACAACGTCTGATCCATTGCCCAACGCCGTTTGGGGCCAGATCAGTATCGATTCATTGTCTGCTGCTGATCTAGACAACGATGGAGACATGGAAATTCTTGCAGGTTCACAAAGAGATGCTCAAGGAACCAGTAGCATCAATACTTGGGTTGCTTTTGATCATCAGCTCAATTTTTTGTTCATAACTCAAAATCCAAATGATGATCTAGAATCCGGCGAGCCTGACTTTGATGTACCAGAGAACGCCAATAATAATAGTGCCTACATAACGTATGTCGATCTAGATGGTGACGGCTCCACGGAAATGGTGGTGGGTTATTATGTGACGAGACCATTCGATGGAGCCCGCAGTTTGGTTGTTGCCTATGACAATCAGGGTCAGCTCTTATGGAAGCATTTTGGCGACTTCCAGTTCTCACAGTTTCCCCACGTCTACACCGTAGCGGATATTGATCTGGATGGCACCATGGAAGTCTTGTACTCATCCGCCATCATCTCCCATGAGGGTGAGACCGAGGCTTTTCTACCAGTGGCCAACGCCGGTACGTTGTCACCAGCAACCCGCGTTCGACCTATGACGGTGCTAACCGCCAACTTTGATAACGATCCGTTTCCTGAGTTGTTGGTGCGTGATGATGCCAACATGTATCTGATCGACGATAACCGAAGTATTATTTGGACGCTCCCCCATACGTTTGGGATGTTTGGGGCCCGACTCATGACCATCGCTCAGTTGGATAGTGATCCTGAAGTAGAGATCGCTTTGGTTGAAGGTACCGTGCCGATAACTGCGACTCGGGGACGCTTACATGTCTATGAGCATGATGGTACTTTGAAGTGGCGTCATTCCATCCAACCCAGCGCGCCCGAGGATGTCTTGGACCCCACCACCGCCACCGCGTTGGTGACCAGTACAAATACTCGAGCGTTCGATTTTGACCAAGACGGTATTGACGAACTTGTGGTGTTCTACCGAGGGCAAGATCCTCAAGCGAATCTCTACATAATCAATGGCAATAACGGCGCATTGATCGCACAGACACCGACCCATCCACAATTTGGTTTTGACACGGCGACAATCATCGCTGACGTGGATAACGACAATGCCGCGGAGATAGTTTGGCAAACCAACACAGTCGGTATGTTCCAAATCTTTGAAGGTTTACCCGGCAACCCTTGGCCACCTGCACCAGGCATCAATCACCAAAGAACGTTTCACCCCGCTACGGTTAACGCGGATGGTTCTATTCCTGCCAATCCTAAACCCTATTGGCTACAGCCCGGTATGAACAACGTCAACAAGATCGCGGTGGTGCCTGGCAGGGATGAGGGTACTTTTGATCAATATAACTATGCGGCCAATGATGGCTTTATGGACTCCAACGAGGCCGAGGTCAAAATCACCATTACACCCAATACTAATCCTCCGGTGATTGTGTCCCAGCCAGCTGTTGGTGCATCTCCAGGGTTCGACTATATTTATGGTGTCTTTGCCACAGATGCTGATTTTGGCGACAACTTAACGTATCAATTAGTTGATGGGCCAGCGGACATGAGCATCGACGGCTTTGGTGTAATCACTTGGACGCCACAGTCGGGTGATTTGGGCGACAACTTTGTTCACATTGTGGTGACCGACAGTCAAGGTAATACCGACAGCCAGTCCTATGCCCTTGCCGTTGTGCCGCCTGTGACGGTGCCGGATTTGTCCGGTAACGACGAAACCATGTCCATGGATGATCTGGTTGCGGCAGGTTTGGCCTTGGGACGAGTCAGTACAGGTTTTAGTGCTACCGTGCCCTCAGGCCTGGTCATCTCCCAAAGTATTGCTGGCGGTGAATCGAGTGCCGCCGGTGTATTTATCGACATCGTCATATCACTCGGTCCAAGACCTGTGTTTGTTCCCAATCTTGTCGGTCTGGATGAAACAGTTGCTGACGGGAATCTAGATGCCGTGGACTTGAGTTTAGGTACAGTCACGCGAGTGAATGATGATATTCAAACAAGAAACACCGTGATCTCCCAAAGTGTTGCCGCCGGAACTCAGGTCACGCAAGGTTCAGCCATTGATCTGACCGTTTCGGGTGGACCAGCTGCTCTATTAACCATTCAAAGAGGTTTAATTGGTGCGGGTGAGAGTACAAGTTTTGAGCTCTTGTTCTTTGACAACAATGGCGATGCTATTACAACACCCGGTGACTTGGCCCTTAATCTATCACCCGTAGAGATCACATCGGGAACGCTCCCTGGTATCAGTGGTAACCTCATCACATCATCAACGGATACCCGTGGTGTATACGAGCTGCGGGCCACCGCTGGTAGTCTTGGGGTTGACCTGGCCGACATCGTTGTCATCACCCGGGATGGTGGAGGTGATGGTGCTCAAGCCAGTTATAGTGATCTGATATCTACCAGCAATAATGTGTCAAGTATTTATGAAGAAATGCGGGAGGCACTTCGTACCGGTGATACCGGTGCCATACCCCAGCTAGCCAACCAACTTGTTATAGAGAGAGACTCCATTGATCTTAGGGCTCTCAAGTTAACGACACCGTTGGTTTTGGAAACTGGGTTCTTGCCCCAAGGAAGCGTTGGGTCTCCGAATAATATTGATGATGTGATCCTGCCCCAAGCATTGGAGCAAGCGTTAAGGGAGGTGCAAGAGTCTACGGCATTCTATGAAAATCTGAACGCTGGGTCTGGGGTTGACGACGATGTGCGTGCGGTCGTATTCAACGATCAGTTGAGAGATGCACTGAATGC
>JBCCFQ010000289.1:0-5392 GCA_039029655.1 Pseudomonadota bacterium
GACGTCGTTGTCCGTCCATAGAGAACCATGTTGCTGCTTTACTGGGTGGATGTCTGCACCAGGCAAGAATCCATATTGATCTACCACGCGATTGTCACCTGCGTTCTTGAAGATCAAGCGTAATTTTTTCCAACCGCTCTCATCTCGCTTTTGAACAATCAGTTTGGTGGCGGTTTTAACGCCGTAACCAAAAATACAGGTGGTGGGTACATTTACTTTGTTGCCGATTTCGCGATGAAACTCTTTGGCGCTTTTCAATAGATGGCGAAATTCTTTTTTGACCCAGGAATCATCTTCATGAACATCGATCACAGAACCATCTTTGTCATAAGCAAACGGGTAAGGTGGCACCAACTGATAGGCGGAAGGCATAGTCATCAGCGCTGCATGAAGTCCCTTGCGACCGATACCTAAGGGTAAAAGATCTGGTCCATACATCAGAGTTTGAATCACGAAGGGTGCGCCGAAGTGTGCACCGCCCATAGTGACAAACTTCGAGACGTTTGCAGCGCCACCTAAGCACTGCAGATAGTATCTTGACACTAAGGCCCCCATGCTATGACACAAAATCATGAAACGCGTGTTCTTCCCAATGACGTTTTCTCGCCAGTCATCAATAGCCACTTTCAGTTTTTGAGCGGACTCTCGATTGTCTTGTCGCCAGTCATAGGCAAACTGCAAAAGATCTTTGCCGGTCTTATAGCCCAGACCCTCTTCGAGAAAATCCACCAACCTGGAATAGGCTTCTAGCTTGATGACCCCCTTAACAACCACTACTTTCTTCGAAATGCCGCCTACTCTGAGATCAGAGTCTCGGCCGACGGCCATTTTTTCAGGGTTTCTTAAGGCTCTCCCCATGTTTGGCCAAAAAAGACCTTCTGAATCAACCAGTTCTGAACCCATTATTCCCGGCAATACCACCACCGGAATACGATCGGTGGGCTCAAAGTTGGTTTTTTCGTTGCCGACTAAAGTAAGTGCCTCATGTCTAAAAGGCGCTTTATAGACAAAAAAAGTATCACCGATTCGGAAATTTGTGCCGTTAAAGAGCTTCCTTTGTTCCACCCGCTTGGACCTAACCCAGGTGCCATTTTTTGAATCCAAATCTTTAAGGACGAAACGGTCACCGGATCGAACAAGTGCGGCGTGGCGACGTGAGGAGGACCCATCCTGGATAACGACATCACAGTCTTCGTCTCGGCCGATGACTAATTCGTCCCCGGAAATCGTCATTTCACGAGCTGCGCCAGCTTCATAGATGGCGAGTCGAGGGACACTGGTGTCCGTCATGGATTGTTCTAATCCATCGTGGGTGAGGGTGACTTCACCCGGGCCAACGGATTCAACAATGGAAGGCTCGTCCTTCCCAACTTCTATTTCAATGTATTCTTCTGCATTGGGATCTGCGGCCTTGGCTTGATCCACAGGTAGTTGGACTTTCAAGGTGTAGCCGCCAATCTTGATTTTGCTTCTTGGTCCCAGGGTTGCTTGATCCACGGGAACACCATCCACTTCGGTGCCAATCCGGGAACCCAGGTCTCTTAGGGCAAGACCGTCCTCACTGATGTTTAGTTGTGCATGCTTTCTCGAAACTTTGAGGTCGCGCAAGACGACATCGCACTCAGCACTTCGACCTAATACCACAATACCATCCGACAGTATGTAGATACGTTCATTTCCATTGGGGGATTGGACGATTAGTTTTCCGCGGTCCGTAGACATAACACTCTCCTGCGGCTTGTTGAGGATCTAGACCTGATCTCATCAAGCTGTATGATGTCGCCATGTTGCAGCGATTCTTTAAAGTTCGTAAAGGCGAAGGGCGAATTGTTCTTTTGCTAGGCAGCTTTTTTTTCTTGATGCTAGCTGGCACTACTATTATTGGAATCGCTTCTGATTCCCTATTCTTAAGCCAGCTCGGTGCTTCAAAGCTACCGTACGGCATTCTCTTCGGCCAGGTTCTGATCATACCAATTTTCGCCATTTATGGTCGAGCGAAGGGGCTTATTAAACCTCGCTGGACCAATCCAATTGTCGTGCTGCCGCTATTGGTTTTGCTGGCCACGCTTTACTTTTTTTTCGACGTAAATCCCACTTGGAGTGCTGGCCTGTTTTTGGTGCTGGTGCCTTGCATTGCTGGCTTACTGGGTTCTGAAAATGGTCGTTTATCCGCAACCCTGCTTGATCCCCGCTCTGCGCGACGTTTATCTCCCCTCATTAGTACCATAGGCGGATTAGGCGCTTCTTTTGGCGCATCTATTGGTGAGTTTGCGTCTCGCCATCTAGAGGTGCCCACCCTGATCCTATTCGCTATGGTTTTCGTGGCGTTGGTGATGGTGCCAGCCTGGTTTGTGGATGGGTCCGCGAGGCCTCGTGGCGGCGCCAAGTCGAAAGTATCACCGGCTATCTTCAAGCACCGCTATGCGTTGATGTTGGTTCTTTCAGCGGGAATCGTGGCGGCCATTGCCACGGTTTTGCGGACCCAACTGGGTGCCGTGGCCGCGGAGTCCTACAACCAGTCGGAGTTAAGTGAGTTTTTCAGTCGCCTTGCTTTGGTGATTAATTTGGTTTCCATATTTTTCACTTTGTTTCTTAGCCGCGCCCTTGTCGCTAAATTGGGTGCGGCCAATTCTTTGTTGTTGTACCCAAGTGCGTTGATGCTGATTGGATTTGCTGGGGCTTTGGCGCCGAGTCTCATGATTGTTACCTCGGCCGTATTCGTTGACCGCTTGGTCAGACAAAACGTCCACGGCATCGTATCGACACTTGCCATTATGCCGTTGAATTCACAGATTAGACTGCGAGCCGCCATGCTTATCAGAGGCAGCGCGCGACCCCTGGGCGTGGTCTTGTCGTCGTTGCTCATGATCATAATCCTCGAAAATGTCATTGGTCTGCCAATGCCATTGGATTGGACCCACTTGTCCTGGATAGTGGTGGTGTTAGCGGGCTTGATTCTTGGGGCTCTGGCCTTTGTCCGCGGACGCTATGTCATCGAGTTGGTGGCGGCCCTGCACGCGCGACGACTTCGATTGGAAAGTGGGGATGACGATGTTATTCCTATGGATGGTGAGCTTAAGGGGATGTTGTTGGGATATTTACGCAGCGACTTGCCCGAGCGTTGTTCTTTAGCGCTGCAGTTGTTGTCTGATTATGTAGATGACGACGTCGTGGAGACCATCGAAGCCTGCTGGCCAAATTGGGAGCCCTGGTTGCGAGCCGACGCCATCAAAGTTTTGGCAAACGAGCCGTCTGATAACGCCAAAGTGTTTATCCAAAGCTTGAGTGATGGGGAGTCTGACGAGGTACAGGCCACCGCCTTCAAAGTCTTTGCTGACTCATTTGAAGAGGATCAACTCAGGCAAAAAGTTACCGACGCGCCGGTCAATACTCGATCTGAAGCCATTGCTACATTGGGCAACCGTTTTGGCGATGACTCTATTAAGGAATTGGTTGAGGGTTTGTCTCAAAGCGAAAATGACGCAGATCGCAAGACCTCTGCATTGACTATCAGCAAACTGGTTTCCAATCATTTCGACCCTCTGATTCCAAAGCTGCTAAGAGATGCGCCCATAGCGTTAATGGGAGTCATGGCAAATCGACCGGATCCTGCCTATGCCGACCTTGTAACACCTTGGCTGGCGAGAGACCGGGTCTTTGTCCAAGCTAGACGCGTGTTGAGAGCCTTGGGCGACGAATCCATTGAAGCGCTGAAGTCTGGGGCGAAGCAAGCAGCCACTTCCGTTGCCGCTTTAGAGTTGTTGGCAGAACTTGATACGCCAAAGGCGCGCCAAGCTTTGTTCGAGTTTGTAAAAGATGACAATAGGGACACAAGCTTTAGGGCGTTGGTGGCACTGTCTCATGAAGATTCGGTGCTGTCCGCCCAAGAACAGGCTAACGTGAACCAATTTTTGGATCGATCCTTGAACGATATGGTTCGACACCATGGATTTGCCAACGCGAATTCTGGCGCCGCAGAGGAAATGGCAGCCAGCGAATTACGTTATAGCTTAGAGTGTGTTTTCGTTGCGTTGCAGTTGCTTAACACCAATGTCGCATATCGTCAGTTATTCTTGAGTTTGTACTCGCATGATGCCAGACAACGGGCGTTGGCGGCGGAGGCGCTGGATGAAGTCCTGCCCGCCACTATCAAGACCCAGGTATTACCGATTATTGAAGGCGAACCGCCCAGCGGCAAAGTGCCGGAGGTAGACCCTCAGTGGCAGCAAGTTGTGAAAAGCTTGGAGCGCTCAGAAGAGACCAGTGATTTGGTTGCGGATCTCACCCGTTCTGGATTGTTCTCCGGGTGGCGATATTCTGAGCTGAATGCATTGAAATCTCAGCCTGATACAGAAGAACCTGCGGTGATCATCCGAGCTGGCGAAGCCATCGATCCAGAAACTGTGATTCTCACTGGTAAGACACCCGCAGTCCAGAATGATGACGTGGTCTTGCCGCTCAAAGACATTTATCGAGTCATCGCCCGCAACCCCAGGTGTGGCAGCTTGTGGCTAAAAGGGTTGGCGGATCGTATTCCAGAGACCAGCGATGGGGGTGGAGAAGTGACCCGCACCGAGATGCTGTCGCTGGCTACAAAGACTTTGGCCAACGACCAAGACAGCGCCGGTGATCTAGATTTGTGGCAGCGGGTGTTTTTTCTGCGCACTATGCAGCTTACCCAATCCTTGCCGTCCCATCGACTGCGCCTGGTCGCTGAGATCTCCCGCACCTTGTCCGCCCAAGCCGGAGAAACTGTGTGCAACGAAGGTCGCTTAGGGAATCACTTTTATATGGTTTGCACCGGACGTCTACAGGTCTTGGCCAAAGGGCAGGTGATCACCCACCTTGGTCCGTCCGATGCGTTTGGTGCGTTAGCCCTGATGCGAGGAGAGCGAAGAACGTTTACGGTTGTAGCAGAAGAGCCTTCAGAGCTTCTGACCATTGATCGAGTTGATTTTAACGATTTGATCGACGCTCACCCATCCTTGGTGCGTTCTTTCGCAAGAATGTTGGCCAACCTTATTCAGGCAACGCGACAGCCTCAGGACAAAACGGCTTGACTTCGGAAACAATAACGTCATTCAAGGCGCCGCCGGCATTCAACACAGTTTGAATGTCCGACTTGGCCTCATCGCATTGATTGAGTTTCGCCGACATGATGGCTCGACAGACAAACACAAGAAGAACTGGGACGGGAAACAACTCTCACCTAAACCTAAACCTCTTCATTCATCTCATCAGACATGTGTCAATATGTCGTGTCATTTGCACGTGCCACGAAACGACCATGGAACAACCAATATGCAGGCAATTGGATTGCCTGGCACACTTTGACGCACCTATCCTGGCTCGTGAGGATGGCGCGCGACGATACGTATTCGTAATGTCAAGA
>JBCCFQ010000290.1:0-5391 GCA_039029655.1 Pseudomonadota bacterium
CGCCTAGGCATCATTGGCGCGATTGTTAATCACAAAGAAATCCGGTACATTCTCAAGGGGCAATCAATCGGGTTGCAAAGGTATCCAACCTCCCAAGAATGGAAATTCTTGTGCTCGTTCGACTGGAATGAGAGTAGTGTTGGTCAGCAAAGGTTTGTTGTCCGTCTTTTTGAGATCTGACATCATCCAGAAGTTCCCAAAGGCTCGTTCCGTCATGATTTTGCGTTCTTCATCTCTCCGCCTAAGGATTTACTTCAACCCATAATCGACGATCTCGACAAGGCGGTCGTTGACTGGATTCCAACTGCGGATCATGGGTTCAAAGTACTAAAATCTGCTGAACTGACAGAGGACGGGGTGACCAGACGCATCGCGTCTTCGGTGGCTCAATGGATAAAGCAGCTATGATTATTCCTCCCCACACCTTAGAAGCTGACACTTTGCGAGCGATCATTGAAGAATTTGTGATGTCAGAGGGAACAGAATATGGTGCGCGAGACTATACTCTGGAAGAAAAAGTCACTCACGTACAGCGTCAAATCGAGGCCGGCGACGTTGTGATCATTTGGTCGGAGTCTAACCAAACTATTGGTTTGTTTACGAAACAATCACTCAGTATAAACTCCGATACTCAGCCTTGATCCAATAATTCTCTCAAGTTAATGACTGCGGAGTTCGCCCGCGATAGATAAGACGCCATCACCAAGGAGTGATTGGCGGTGAAGCCAAATCCACCTCCGTTGAGAATAATGGGGCTACGGACTGGTGCCAGACTGGATTCGAGCTCGCGAATGATTTGTCTTAAGCTGACGGTGGCGTTTTTGTCTTCGAGCACCTGGGCAAAATCCTTCTCAGCGGCGCGCAGAAAATGTACCAGAGCCCATGCCGTTCCACGGGCTTCGAAGAAGACATCGTCAATTTCCAGCCAAGGGGTCTTAACGGTGATGTTGGCGGGTTGCGGAGTGGCAGTTTCAGCTGCAGTCTCTCCCGCCAGGTCCACATTGACACGGGTTTGCCCGACGCTGGCGGTGAGTCGTTGTGACAGGCTACCCAGTCTCTTTTCAACCACCGCTAACCATTCACGCAAATTGTCGGCTCGGGCAAAAAACTGGGTGTTCGGGTTTGGACTTCTCAACCTTTCTTGAAAGGATTCTAGATAATCGACGCCTTCTTCATATTGGGATTCGCTGGCCGGCAGTATCCAAGATTCATGGTCGTAGTTAAAGGCGGGCTCCGCTTTCGCGAGGTCTTCATCCTCTACAGACTGGGATTGAGAGCGGGTGTAGTCATTGCGAAGGGCTTTGGCTAGGTCGCGAATCTGTACCAGTACGCCAAATTCCCAATTTGGAATGTTGTCTAGGAAAACACTTGGTGGTGCAACATCGTTGCTGAGGTAGCCGCCAGGCTTGTCCAATAGAGTGCGTGATGCTTGGATTAGGGCACTGGTGGTAGCGTAACCGGCAGGCGCGGCTTGACCGTCAATTTCCCACTGTACCCAGAAAGTCTCTGGTTCCCGAGACCACCACCAGCTCAGAATCAGCAGCAACAACAAAATTACAATAGTCACCACGCTGACCAATGGCCATCGTCTTGGCCGATTCTCAGTGTTTCTCAAGAGTCCAAAACTGATTCGACTCTTTAGTGACTCCCATCGGTCCCGAAAAAAACTCATTGGCTTAGTTCTCAGCTAAAAGTACGGACATTATACCTTGCACCGTGTCATACACAGGTTACAGATTGCAAATTTCTGTTGGTGCTTCCAGATGACCGAATATAGAATGACCCTATTCCGCCATATGATAAATAACGCAAGCTATTGCATTGCAAATAATAAACGGAGCCCATCAATGAAAGTTTTGGCCAGACTTCTTACGGTGCAGATCGCCTGCCTAATGATAGGTTGTGGATCGAAGTCGGCGTCGCCTTCCTCCGCAGATTATGGAGAACAGCCTCAAGCGCCAGCAACGGCAATTGTTGATACAGACAAATACGCTGTCGTGGATCTGACAGCAGACTTGTCAGGTTACTCCAACGATCAAAAGCAGATGCTCCGCTTGCTGATACAAGCCTCGGAAGTCATGGATGAACTTTTTTGGTTGCAATCTTACGGACCGAACGACGAACTTCTCAACGGTATCAACAATGATGCCCTTCAGCGCTTTACACAAATCAACTACGGGCCCTGGGATCGACTGGATGCGGACATTCCATTCCTACCGGGTGTAGGCAATAAGCCATTGGGTGCACAGTTCTATCCGTCTGATATGAGCAAACAGGAGTTCGAAGACGCGGATCTACCAGGAAAAGATGGGCTGTACAGTTTGGTCCGTCGTGACGATGATGGAGAACTGGTGCTTTTACCCTACCACGAGGTCTTTTCAGACAAACTTCTTCTGGCGGCCAACCTACTTCAGGAAGCCGCACCGTTGGCCAGGGACGAACAATTTGCCAATTATCTCCAGCTTAGGGCCGCGGCACTTTTGACAGATGAGTACCAGGTCAGCGATTTCGCCTGGATGGATATGAAGGACAACACCATAGAGCTGGTCATAGGTCCAATCGAGACTTATGAGGACCGATTGTTTGGTTATCGGGCGGCCTTCGAATCCTATGTACTTCTAAAGGATATGGAGTGGAGTACTCGCTTGGAAAAATTTGCGCAGTTCCTTCCGGAACTCCAAGCGGGGTTGCCGGTAGACGAAGCTTATCGTTCGGAGACGCCCGGTACCGATTCCGATTTGAATGCTTACGATGTCATTTACTACGCCGGTCACAGCAACGCAGGATCAAAAACCATCGCGATTAATTTGCCTAATGACGAACAAGTGCAGCTTCGGAAAGGAACACGGCGGTTGCAGCTAAAAAATGCCATGCGGGCAAAGTTTGACAAGATTTTGGTTCCCATCAGCGAGGAATTGATTGAACCCAGTCAGCGCAAACACATTACATTCGATGCGTTTTTCTCAAACACTATGTTTCACGAAGTTGCCCATGGTTTAGGAATTAAAAATACGATTGATGGTCAGTCTACGGTACGAGCTGCTCTAAAAGAGTTGGCCTCGCCTCATGAGGAGGGCAAGGCTGATGTGCTGGGCTTATACATGGTTTCAGAGTTACGAAAAAAGGGGGAAATCGAAAACGGCGAACTCATGGACAATTATGTGACTTTTCTGGCCTCGATATTTAGATCCGTTCGCTTTGGTGCCTCAAGCGCCCATGGGCGAGCCAATATGGTGCGATTCAACTTCTTTCGGAAACAGGATGCTTTCTATCGAGATCCCGAGACAGGTCACTACGAGGTTGATCCTGAAAAGATGGCGGAGGCAGTGGCTGAATTGTCTCGGAGAATTCTAGTACTCCAGGGAGATGGCGACTATCCAGGTACTGCGGCTTTGTTTGAGGAGTTAGGGGTTGTTACACCCCAACTCCAATCTGACCTGGATCGTCTGTCGGAAGCGAAAATTCCCGTGGATATAGTGTTCAATCAGGGTGTTGAGGTCCTGGGTTTATAGACTAGATCCAGCGTCTACTTGCGCCGGCCAAGACCAGCAGACCCAGAAGAACCGCTAGGCTTCCACCGCCACCGTGGCCGTGGCTAACCACCGTAAGGCCAACACTATCCCGTTCGGAATCTTCAAGAGGCAGTGCCGCGAGTCCAGCAAAGTCCACAGAATCTACGACAGCCACCAATTCTCCGGTATCAGCATCGATAAGTTCAATCAATACGTCATAGTAACCACGTGGATAACCGGAATTCAGTTCTGTTGCTACTTCATACTCGTCTAGGTCAGTACTGCCCTCAATGCTAAAGTCCTCAGTCGAGAAGTAGTGGTTCCATGGCCCGCCTTCAAGGCTGAGATACATGTCTGCGTAGACATATGCAAAGCCCGGTTCCACGTCGGCATCGAAAACAACGCTGAAGTTGTGGTGAAAACCATCACCGTCTTCGTCAAAGTTTAGCAATCCATAGGCATCGTAAATCCAGAATACTTGTCCATTCTTGTTGATGCTTTTTGGCGTTTTCTTTGAGCGAGGTGCTTTTTTCTGTAAGTCGCTATCCGCTTCGAAAACTTTGGGTTGTTTATTTCCCGTTGCGCTTTTGTACCCTTGCGTTGTGGTAGAAACGCGCTTGTCGGTGTCTGCCATGGCTACAGTAGATCCCATCGCGAGGGACAGAACTGCCGCCAAAAAAAGAAAGTTGAACTTGGTCACGAGTAGCCTCCCAACAGTAATTCTCGGAGTCTATTAAAGCAATGTGCCGCTGAACTCGAACTGAATGTAGGCCCTGCAATAGGGTTTTGGGACGTGTTGGGTGCTAGGCAGGTAATATAGGCCAAGATTATGTGATATAACTCAAAAAAAGCCCTTTCTGAGAACAATCAAAATGATCATATCTGCTGCTCATAAATATAGCCAGGACACCAATAAATTGTATGAAGTGTTTACTGACGCCAACTTTTACCAGGAAAAATTCTCTGGTGTTGGCGCGAAAAACGTGCAGATCCTGGATGCGTCGGATGCAGATGAGAAGTTCAGCATCACCACGCAACGTGACGTACCCGCCGATGTGCCAGGGCTCTTAAAAAAATTCCTGGGTGAATGGAACACCATTAAGCAGACTGAAGTCTGGCAGAGTTATGGTGACAACGAATTCGGTAGCGAGATTTCCATAGAGGCTGCGGGTGTGCCGGTAAAAATTGGCGGAAGCATGTTGTTGCGGCCGGAGGGTGACGGCTGTGTCAATGACATCGAGTTAGAGATCGAGTGCAGCGTCCCGTTCGTTGGTAAGAGTTTGGCAGAGTTCGTTGCAGCGGATTCAAAGAAGTCGTTGGAGCAGGAATATCAGTTTATCGTCTCCTATCTACGCGGAGAATAGAACAGTGAAGTCTTTGGCGGTCTTGTTGTTACTGATGTTGAGTATTTGTGGTTGTGAGAATCCTACCGTGTCCGTGGAGCCGAAGATGTCGTCATTAGACACTGTGCAGATCATAAACAGTCCGTCCAACCTTGATGCACCCATGGACCCGCTGAAGATTGTTGAGGCCACTGTCGAAGGGTCTCAGCTTTTGCTAACCGTGGAGTACTCAGGGGGTGCTAAGGAGCATGACTTTGCGTTGTATTGTGGTCGAGCAATAGCCAAGTCCATGCCGCCACAGGCCAGCGTATTCCTATCTCATAATGCCCACGGTGACTTGGCGAAAGCCTTGATACGCAAAGAGCTGCAATTTGACTTAACTCCCATGGCCGGACTCGGTGCGTCGGAAATGGTGATCAGGCTCTTCCCACCGGGTGAGAGGTCCCCGGTTGCCGGCCAGTTGGTTTATCGCCCTTAAGTTACACATTATTGGTATTAAAGAAGTTTGCTGTGACCGTGCGGAAAATCACAGAAAA
>JBCCFQ010000291.1:0-5383 GCA_039029655.1 Pseudomonadota bacterium
TAACTTTTCTGAGCAAAGAAAAACCCGCCGGTTGGCGGGTTTCCTTTTGATACGATTTTGGGTCTTACTTAGGCAAGATTCTTACGACGCAGCGCCACTCCGAATCCTAATAGTCCCAGTCCGAAAAGCGCTAACGTGCTTGGTTCGGGAACCGCTGTGAAATCGCGCGTATGGAAGTAGATGATTCCACCACCGGTTGCAACGAGGTTACCGTTAACTCGCAGGCTATAGGCCGACAAGATTCCAAAAATTTCGAACGAATAAGCTCCCGGTGCGACGTCATAGTCCCAAGTGCCAGCGCAAGGGGCGCAACCACCTGATCGAAAACTTGGACCGATAATTTCCCAATCCGCCAAAGCACCAATGGCTCCAACACTCACTGGTACTGCCTGAGCGGTCGACATTCCCATCATGAGCAAACCTGCTGCGATTATTCCTTTAAGTTTTTTCATAGTTATTTACCTCCGATGTAGAGTTGTCTGCAATTCCCGTGCCAAAAAAAAAATATATATAAAAAACAGAAGGTTAAAGTTGTTCAGTAGAATAGTTTGTTTGGAAAGTGTTAAATCGACATGCTCGATTGATCAACTCAATCCCCTGGAATATCCGTGTTGATCCCGAAAAACATTTAAAAAACAGAGGGTTAAATCTGCGATCGGTATTGTAAAAAGACCTGACACTCCCAGGGTAGTGTCTTGAAGTGGCGCAATCTTGGGAAGACTTAGTCCTCATTTCCCAGCCACGCTTCCGGCAATACTTCGCCCAATATCTCCTCCAGGGGCGCCAGAGAGCCCTGAGTCTCTCGTCTAAGCCATCGTGCGTCCTCCGCGTCTATTTTTGGCACTGGCCTTGTGAGTATTGATGCACCCCCTTCCAAGACCGCACGAGGCATGATCCGTTTGGTTGCCTTGACCACTCGATTGAGTCCGCCGATGGGTTGGAGAATCCGATTCAATCTTTGTAGAGGACCAGGATAGGCGAAAGATTTGTTTTGCCCTCGGTTTGGCTGGAGAGGAATGTCATCAGAAACCCCGATAAATTGAAAACAGCGTTTGGCGGTCTCAATCGGGTTCTTGCGCAATGCCTCGAAGAACAGACACAGAATCTGGTTTTTGGGAAAGTGCCGAAGGTACTGATTGAGTTGGCCCGCGTAATGACTGGTGCGTAAGTAGTAGCTATCGGATCTAATGGCTTCACGAAACTCCCGTTTCTCCTCGCCAGCTCGTACTTTGTGCCAGTACGCCGAGTACGTTCGTTCAATCGGATTTCTCATGATATAGATGAGACGGGCATCCGGTGCATGGTCATAGATGCGTTCAGCGGCTCCTGAGTAACGACTCACCGTTGTTTTGTCCGCGGCGAATAGATCTGGAAGCGGTGCACAGGTGTAGCTTGTGGAAGCGTCCAACAGAATCTGTTCGGGGTTTGCGTCTGGAAAATGCTGGTCTATTGGACCGAGGGCGCCGGTCCAATGACGGGTGAATATGTCGGGCTCCTTTGGGGTTGCCAGGCATACCTTGGGGTGTTGCCCCATAAGTCCGGCCAAATTCGTTGTTCCGGACTTTTGGGCGCCAATCAGGAAGACTTTTGGGGGGTACCCGGTGAGGTTCGCAGTCACCGCGCCAATGTTACTACAAGCCAAAGTGGGACGGGGTTCACATTTGTCTACGGGCGTGTGTCAGCAAATCTTACAGTTCAGTGAAAATGCTGAATTGAGAAGATCGTAACTCATTAAGAAATATAGGAAAAATTGGAGGCCTACGGGCGGCACGGACTTTGCATACTAATAGGTATTGCGCTTGGGGAAGTTACTACCATGGGTCAGATAAAAAAAGTCCTCTCGTTGTGGGTTTTCGTCATCTGTTTGGGATTGGGTGTGGTCGTACATGCTCACGAAGACGATTTCGACATAAACGAGTTTTCGAGTTTATCACTGAAAGCTGTGGATGGCAGTTTCCAGTGGGAATTGAGTGGAACATTCGATCTCACTTTGGGCACATACGGAAAGTCTAGAGGCAAGGTGCAGTATAGCCTCGTCGTGCCTGGCGGTAAGCGTGTGGTCGTTGCGTTCGATGAGCTTCCCAAGTTCAATTTGTGGAGACTGTCGAAGAAGCCCGTCACCCTAGTGGGTCACTGGGACAGTGAGAAAACACGATTGTTGGATGGTGCGGGTCGCGCATTCGTGTTCAAAGCAAATTCCATAGTGGCAGACGATTCTGCCTATGACGATGATCCGATTATTTTTGATCATGCCGAGTCTGACGAATACTGGGCAGAAAAGGCTCAGGACTATCCCGCATTTCAACGCGTTCGATCAAAAACTGATGTGGATGACCCTGGTCAGTTTGGTCAGTGGGGTCCTGTGTTATCGTGGCCACACATTCCTGTATCAGCGTCTAATTTGCCCGACGGCCGGGTTTTAACTTTTGCCTCAAATCGTCGTGATGCATTTCCTGGTGGGCAGCCGGAGTTTACCTACACCGCAGTTTGGGATCCGTCCAACGGCTCATTCTTAGAAATCGACTACTCAGGTCACGATATGTTTTGTGGCCATTTGGTTATGCTTGAAGATGGTACGGTGTTTGTGAATGGTGGGCGAAAGACTGTGGTTCTCACGTCCAAGTTCGACTACCTGACGAACACCTGGACAGCTATTGAGGACATGGTCTATCCAAGATGGTATCCCACAACGGTTCGTTTGCCCGACGATTCGGTTTTTACGGCTATAGGTAGTAGTTCAACACCCGGGCAACGCACACCGGAAATCTGGCGGCAGGGTCAAGGTTGGCAAGCGCTGAACGGCATAAACTTTCAAGACCCTGTTCTTAACTATTCGTCTTTTGAGCGACACTGGTGGCCATTTCTGCATGTCGACTCCGACGGGTTGATATTCCATGCCGGTCCAACACCGAAGATGCATCGTATCGATGTGAATGCAAACGGTATTGGCGGCAATCCGGGCCAGCTGACGGAAGTTGGCGATGGTCTGCTGGGCGGGACATGGTATCCAAAGCATGGCACGAACGTGCTTTATGATGAGGACAAGCTCTTGATTGCGGGCGGTGCTACCAGCGGAAGTAATGGTGCAAGTACGAACCTGGCAGCGGTCATTGACATATCAAACGCAAGCGCGCCCCAGGTCACGTCTGTGGCGCCAATGAATTTCGCCCGTCGCTTTTCCAGTGGCATTATTTTGCCAAACGGTGAAGTTCTGGTTGTTGGCGGTAACACTTCCGGTATCAAGTTCAGTGACGATGGCACCGTGCTTGCAGCCGAGATTTGGAACCCCACCACACAAACGTGGAAAGAGGTCGCGGATATGGATATTCCGCGAAACTATCATTCTATTGCGCTGTTGCTAAATGACGGGCGCGTCTTATCCGGGGGTGGTGGATTGTGTGGCGGATGTGCGGCTAATCACCAGGATGGTCAAGTGTATTCGCCACCGTATTTGTTCAACGCAGATGGCAGTCTAGCTTCTCGGCCTTCCATCAGCTTTGCACCCGCAACCGTAGACAATGGCGAGGTTTACAACGTCACTGTGTCGGGCGGTCCCATTACAAAGTTCAGTTTGTTGCGACTCGGCGCAACGACTCATGGTGTCAACAGTGATCAGCGGTACATTAGTGTGCCCTTTGCGTCTGCTGGAGGTAATGACTACAACATCACAATGCATGCCAATCCTAATGTGTTAATGGGTGGTCACTATCAGTTATTCGCCCTGAATGCTCAGGGCGTTCCATCTGAAGCCGCGATTATTCAAGTCGTTCCAGGGAGTGGGCCAAATAACTTGCCTCCAGTGCTAACTAATCCTGGCGATCAAATCAGCTTTATCAATGCTCAAGTGATTTTGGCGATTGACGCAACTGATCCCAATGATGACGATATCACCTACTCAGCCACCGGCTTACCCAGCGGCTACACAATAGATTCCGATACCGGTGTCATTAGTGGTGTTGCTGCCACTCCAGGTGCATACAGTGTCAGTGTCACAGCAGACGACTCACGGGGTGGAATTGACGATGTTAGCTTCGACTGGGACGTGCTAACGCCCGCTCCAATTCCCAACTTGGCTGATGTTTGGGGTTTTGCCGGAAACGCGGATTCTTCTTCCGGCACAAACAACGGTACTTTTTTTAACGGCGCCTCGACGGTTTTTGACGCTGACCGAAGCAGCGATGTTTTGTCATGCGATGGCACCAATGACTACGTTCAAATCAACAACAACATAAGCGCTAGTTTTACCTTCACTGCGTGGGTTCGAACTTCAGCATCAAGTTCGACTGGTACCAATGCCTGGGAGGGTGATGGTCTAATTTGGTCCGATGTTTCGGGCACGGCAAACGATTTCATGCTTAGTGTTCTGAACAACCGTTTGTCCTTCTTGGATGGCGATACGGGACAAACTACAACCGGCAACACTGTCCTGAACGACGGCGTCTGGCACCATGTTGCCGTGACACGTCAAGCGGGCGGCAACGTCTCGTTGTATGTTGATGGCGCATTGGACGCTACCGGTTCAGCCGGTACGGCCTTGTTGACCGCGAATCCAAACATTGCTTTCTGTGGTAACTTGGTCGATAACCGCTACTACGATGGTTTGATGGACGATGTTCGTCAGTATGATCGAGCGCTGACCGTAACTGAGATCATTCAGTTGGCCTCCGTCGGCGCAGACCCACTGGTGGTTTCGCCGATCACTTCATCGCCTCAGCAAGTTAATTCATCTATTGAATATACGGCTCAAGTTACCGGCGGTAGTAGCCCAGAGTATCTCTGGTTGTTTGGGGATGGTACGCCGGAGACGTCTCCTCAAAGTTCACCGACCATTTCGCATACGTTCACCCAAGCAGGACGTTACAACGTACGCTTGACCGTGCGCGATTCCACAGGCCAAGAAGAAGTCATCAATTTCTGGCAAGCCATTCACGAACCGATCCTGTCAGGTTCTGCATCGAGCTCAAGCAGCATTATTTATGACTCTGCTAGCGACCGCATCTGGAACGTCAACCCAGACAATGATTCGGTTTCTGTATTCAATGCACTGAACAACACGAAAGTGACCGAGATAACGGTCGGAGAAGCGCCCCGTAGTTTGGCCCAAGCACCGGATGGACGGATTTGGGTCACCAACAAACGCAGCGACACCATCAGTGTTATCAGTACTGCAACGTTGAATGTTCAACAGACCATCACGCTTGATACGGGCTCGCTACCATTCGGAATCGTGTTTAACTCCAGCGATGCGTTTGTCGCGCTGGAGGGTACTGGAGAGTTGATTCGATTGAATGGAACCGCCGGAACGCAAAACGGTAGTTTGAGTTTAGGTTCTGATGTTCGTCACGTATCTATAGCTGCTGACGGCACCACAGCTCTGGTGTCA
>JBCCFQ010000292.1:0-5382 GCA_039029655.1 Pseudomonadota bacterium
CTCTGGTGGAGACCAACAACTATGCTCATGTTGGCACCGTGCTTTACAACATGGTGGTGAACCCAGTTTCTGGAAAAGTCTACGTGTCAAACACGGAAGCCATCAATGAAGTGCGATTTGAAGGGCCCGGTACCTATGTCACCAACACCAATGCCAAGCCCAACGGTGAAGCGCCAACGGTGCAAGGCCGTCTTCATGAATCTCGCATCACCGTCATCGACGGCAACACAGTGTCACCTAGACATCTAAACAAACACATTAATTACAATCAGCGACCTGCACCGGTGGCCACCAAGCAACACAGCTTATCCATGCCGGTTCATATGGAAATCACCAGCAACGGTGCCACCCTGTATGTAGCAGCGTTTGGGTCCAGCAAAATTGGCGTTTTTAACACAACGACCCTAGAAAACGATTCATTTAATCCAGCAACACAGAGCAGCAGTTACATCAGTGTGTCTGGTGGCGGACCTAGCGGTATTGCCTTAGACGAGACTCGCAATCGACTTTATGTCAGCACACGATTTGATAACGGCTTAAGCATCGTGGATTTGGGTAGCAAAAAGGAAATCGCAAAATACACGATGTTTAACCCTGAGCCACTTCAGGTCGTTCAAGGGCGACCATTTTTGTATGACGCAGACTTTACATCGAGTAACGGTGAGGCCTCTTGTGCCGTATGTCACGTTTTTGCAGACATGGATCAATTGGCCTGGGATTTAGGAGATCCCGATGCAACGGTGATCAACAATCCCACCAACGACATCAAGTTTGGCGAAAACCTGCCTGGTCTTAACGGCACCGGGAATGCTCGAGACCTCAGTCCCATGAAGGGACCAATGACCACTCAAACGCTGAAAGGCATGGTCAATCACGGTGCTATGCATTGGCGAGGTGATCGTACTGGAGGTAACGATCCTGGAGGGGATCCCAACGACAGCAATGCAGCGTTTTTGAAGTTCAATGTGGCCTTCGAAGGTTTACTGGGGAGGAGTGGTGAGATACCCCATGGAGATATGCAAAAGTTCACAGATTTTATTTCTGAAGTGACGTTGCCACCCAACCCCATTCGTGGGCTAGACAATACGTTTTCGCCCACTGCGAACGCTGCACGTAACCCATTTCGTAATCTACGGGCGGACGGAGAGCCGGCACCAGGCGTCGGGTTTACCTGTGAAGCCTGTCATCGCTTAAGCCCAAGGGATGGTTTTTTTGGCGCCAATGGTGACGCCAGCTTTGAAGATGAAACCCAAATCATGAAAGTACCCCACCTGAGAAACATGTATCAGAAGGTAGGTATGTTTGGTATGGGTCGCACCAACTTCATTTTGCCCGGCGACAATCTGGATAAAAGCGATCAAGTGCGGGGGTTTGGGTTTACCCACGATGGCAGCGTAGACACTCTGTTCCGATTCTTCAGAGCCGAAGTATTTCAACAAAATGGAAACGTTGGGTTTCCAGACGATCAAACTCGTCGTCAATCTGCACGGCTCATGTTGGAGTTTGACAATGACGTGACACCGATTATCGGTCAGCAAATCACTCGCAACAGCACCAATGGGGGTCAGGTGGATGGTCGAATTGATCTGTTGATTGGCCAGTCCAATGCGTTTTTCACCTCAAAGATTTTCGATGGCACTGTGGCCCGTTGTGATCTGGTGGTCCACGGCGTGGTAAGCGGTGAACAAAGAACGTGGCGACATATTGATGGGCAAAACTTTGAAGCTGACGATGGCGCTTCCATCGCTGATGCTGCGCTACGCAATCTGGCTAACACTGCTGGCAACAGTTTGACCTACACTTGCCTACCCCCAGGTTCAGGTGTTCGTGGAGGCGTGGATCGTGACAAAGATAATCTTAAAAACGGTCAAGATAACTGTCCGGGTCACGCCAATCCCGATCAAGCGGATGTGGATGATGATGGCGTGGGGAATGCCTGCGACCAAGACTTCGTTAACGTGGGTGGCATCGTCCCCGTCTCGGATTTGAACGGCAACGGCGTGGCCGAAGCGGGTGCTTTATGGCTATCCAATAACGGCGGCATGGATGTGCAAATCAATGACCCCCAGTCTGGCGCCTTGATTCGACAAATACCTTACCTCGGCAAGGTCTGGGAACCCGTTGAGGCTGCCGCCTTGGAAGGTTTGAGTGCGGGCAGTGGTTCTGCCGTGGCCGTGATGGCCAAACAGGTGGGGACGGGTGTACCAATTATTCAAATCAAGGATTCGTCGGATGGCTCTTTGGTCAAGAACGTGTTCCCTTGGAGCTCCGCCTGGGATGTCTTAGATCTTGACGTGATCCCGGGTGCTGGCGCCGGGGGGCAACCGGCCCTAGCGATTCTCGCCAATCGTAAGTCCGACGGTCTGATGGGTGTGGAGCTTCGGGACCCGGTGGCGGGTAATCGCATTCGTATCGTTTATCCCCTCGGTTTTGGCTGGACCGCGAAACAGTTGGCAATCGCGGATGTTAACGGACAAGCAGCCGTGGCAGTGCTTGCCTTTAGAAACGCCGACAACCTGGCCATTGTTCAAGTTCGAAACGCCACCACATCAGCCCTGGTGCGAAACGTCTTTCCATTAGGACTGGGTTGGTCCAGTCAGGAGCTTAAAGTCATACCGGATGCCAATGGTGACGGCGTGGATGAAATTGCCGTGCGTATGACCCGGGATACCGATGGATTAGAGTTGGTGCAGATCAGAAACGCACAAACCAATGCCTTAGTGAGGAATGTCTATCCCATCGGCGCCGGAGGAGCAGGTTGGACCACCCGGAGCTTTGAGCCGGTACAGGATGGTAACAACCAGCTTTTGGGTATTTTGTCCACTCGGGATTCCGATGGCCAAATGTTGTTGCAGCTCAAGAATGCTACCACTGGCAATATCGTCAGAAACATATTCGTGCTGGGTCCGGGATGGGGGCCCATTAAATATGCGGGTTTGGCGGACATGAGTGGTGACAATGTGTCTGAGCACGCGGTGTTGACCCTTAACCGGGTGAATCAAAGCCGTCTAATACAGGTGCGAAACGGCGCCACCGGAGCGGTGATACGCAACCTACATCAGCTCTAAAAGGAGCTATTAATTTAGAGTTGATTAATTTAAGAAACGCTAAAGAGGTGGGCGCAAAACGTTGTGTCCGCTTCTTTTTTGTTTGGGGCTCACACCCAATGAGAAAACTCTGGTATAAAGACAACACTAGCTAAAAAGCCCACTTGATGGTGCAATGTTGTAGCGATAAACATAATTAAAATATAATGTTACAGGATTTAGTTTAAGTGGATTCTAGTTTGTTTCAAGTATATGGCTTACCCCTTGCTGGCGGCGCCGCAGTGGTGGTCCTGTTGTTGGTGTGGCTTGTTTACCGTCGCCGCACTGCCGTGCAACGGGAAATCAATTCCGCCTTGCGGGCCGTGTCTCGGGCGTCCCTCAGGGACATCGTTATTCCTGACGTGGTGAATGAACAGATCCATCTGGATTACCTGTTGCTTACGCCTAAAGGACTCTTGGTGCTGGACTTGAGAGATATGCCGGGAGTGGTCTTTGCGGGGGACAATCTCGAAGAGTGGACGTTGTTAGATGGCCATGAGAGGTTTGGTTTTACTAATCCCTTAGGCCCACTTCGAGCAAAAATCGAGTCGGTAAAGTCTTTAGTCACCCAAGTCCCGGTCCATGGTCGAGTGGCTTTCACAGCCCGGGCTTCCTTCCCCAAAGGAAAGCCGGATCTGGTCACCAGCTTGCCTGAGCTGGTTGAAGAGTTTGGCTGGGAAAAGGACAGCGCCGCAGAAAAGTCCCTGGACGCTTTCCATCTTGGCTGGGAGCGGGTTAAGCGCGCCGCGTTAAACTAGCGGCCTCTACCGCTAGCGGTTGTAGTGATCCATCAACACCTGAGCAACACAAGCCGTTACCTTCTTACCTGTCTCAATGTGCAGGAACTCATTGGGTCCATGGGCGTTTGAGCGTGGGCCTAACACGCCGGTCACCAAGAATTGCACCCCGGGGAATTTCTCGCCCAGTAAACCCATGAAGGGAATACTGCCGCCGGTTCCCATATACATGGAGTCAGCTCCAAAAAATGCCTGAGACGCTTTAGACATGGAGGACTCTAGCCAAGGGGCGGTTTCCGGTGCCGTCCAACCACCCATGGTTGCATCCGCTTCAAAACGAACCCTGGCGCCATAAGGTGGGTCCCGTTCCAGTTCTTTAGTGATGGCGGCTTCTGCCCGTTGCGCATCACAACTGGGTGGTAAGCGAAAAGAGAGCTTTAACGTTGTGTTTGGTCGTAGCACATTGCCGGCGTTTTGCATGTCGGGAATACCTTCTGCCCCGGTGACGCTTAAGCTTGCACCCCAGGTGTTTTGTAGCATCAACTGTTTTGGATCCGAGTGCACAGGTTGTGCGCCGTTGGCCCACGGGAACTTGTTATACACAGATTCCCCAAGGACGGACGCAGCCGCTTGAGCTTGTCGAATACGCTGCTCTGGAATGTCTACGGTCAACTCGGGGACTTTTTGTTCGCCAGTAGCGCTGTCTTCTAAGCGGTCTAACAAACTACGAACAATTCTAAAACTCGAAGCTGCGATACCGCTGGCCGCCCCTGAGTGCACCCCTTCAGTGAGAATGTCCACTGACAGAATGCCGGTGAGGTTGCCCCGCAAAGAGGTAGTGCACCACAGTTGATCGTAGTTGCCACATTCAGCGTCTAGGCAAACAACTAAAGAGGGTGTGCCAATACGGTCCTTTAAATGATCAATGTAATAGGGGAGATCGTAGCTGCCACTTTCCTCACAAAACTCGATCAGCACTACACAGCGAGCGTGAGGTATGTTTTGTTCTTGTAACGCCCTAATGGCGGTTAAAGAACCAAACACCGCGTACCCGTCGTCGGCACCGCCGCGTCCATAAAGCTTGCCGTCCTTGATGACGGGTTTCCAAGGTGCTAAGTCCTCATCCCAGCCTGTGAATTCAGGCTGTTTGTCCAAGTGACCATAGAGTAAAACACGGTCATCGTTGGCGCCCGGGACTTCTAAGAACAAAACAGGGGTGCGTCCCGCTAGCTTCACAACTTCAACCGTCATGCCTTCGATAGGCTCTTGGTCACACCAAGCTTTGGCTAACGCCGCAGCGTCGTCCATGTATCCGTGTTTCTCCCAGTCGGGGTCAAAGTTGGGGGACTTGTTTGGAATTTTTATGTATTCCTCAAGCTGAGGAATGATGGATTCGTCCCAGCGATGGTTTACAAATTCGAAGACATCTTGATGGTTCATGATTTGGCCTATTGTTTTTGTAACTGAGCAGTGGTTGCCTCTCTTGAGTTTAGTCAAAGTCAAACTGGAATAAAGTCATGGCGTTTTTGGTGGTGGCTTCCGCTAGGGCTTCCACCGGC
>JBCCFQ010000293.1:0-5375 GCA_039029655.1 Pseudomonadota bacterium
CGATTTCGTGGGACACGTAGGTGTAGTCAAACTCCTCTAGGGGTCTTTCTATCTGATCAAAGCTGCTGGACAAATCCACCCGTCCGGCTGCATATCCTTTTACGGCAAATCGCAAAAATATCGGGTGGTTGCAGGAATCACATCGGTAAACAATACCCGCGTACTTTGGTTTATATCGAACCAATAACTCGTAACGCGGAATTGATACGGCTGTGATGCTAGAGAACACCTCACAATTGGGGCACTTCAGCGCGATGTGTCGATCGTAAATCTGCTGTGGCAGGTTGTTTGCGTCTATGTACATGCTGCTCGACTTGCTTGAGGCAGCCTGTGTTTTGTTGATGTCGGTGCCAGTTCGGTCTAGCACGTCGGCAAAAACAGATCCCATATTGGTTAACCCATCGATGTTAATGATTCAACTACTTAATCAGTTCTGCTGGTTACCTCCAGCAAATGATAACCAAACTGCGTTTGTACAGGTCCGTGAACAACCCCGACCTCATCATTGAAAACCACCTGATCAAACTCCTGCACCATTGCACCAGGTCCAAATTCGCCCAATTCGCCGCCTCTTGCGCCGGAAGGGCAAGTGGAGTGTGACTGGGCGATGTCAGCGAAGTCTGCGCCATTTTCGATTTGTTGCTTTAGGTCCAAACAGGTTTGCTCGTCTGCCACCAAAATGTGGCGTGCTGTGGCTGTTGCCATGACATTGTCCTTTCGACGTTTAGCCCAAGCGCGAATGCGGATTTTCGGCGGGGCTAGTTGAATTGCGGAAACCGAATTAGCAGGAAGTATACCCCAAATTCAAAAGTTTACCTCCCTTTATCACAGCTGTTGGGCGATGCTGTCCGAGTTCATAGGTGAGCATTTGTGGTTGTTCCAGTCGCCACAATGTCAGGTCGGCTTGTTTTCCTATATCGATGCTGCCAATGACGGCCTCGGCGCCGAGCGCTCGCGCACCGTTAATGGTAACCCCCAACAGACATTCTTCAGGCGTCAACCCAAAAAGATTGCAGGCCATGTGAATACAAGTCAACAAGCTTGCGATGGGAGATGATCCCGGATTCAAGTCAGTTGCTACTGCCATGGGTACGTTCGCCCGACGCAATTGTTCCACCGGCGGTCGTCGAGTCTCCTGAAGAAAATAAAAGGCCCCGGGTAACATCACCGCGACGGTTCCATGGGCAGCCATGGCCTCGATCCCAGGTTGATCTAGGTACTCCAGGTGGTCCAGGGATAAAGCGCCCATTGCCGCTGCCCGTTGCGCGGCTTGTGAGTTGGACAACTGTTCCGCGTGTGCCTTGACTTGAAACCCCAGGTCCCTTGCGGCTTTAAACAAACATTCCATGTGTTGCACATCGAAGGCAATGTGTTCAACAAAAATATCCACGGCGGTTGCTAGGTTTTCTTTGGCTACCAAGGGCAGCATTTCATCAATCACTAAATTTAAGTATTGGTCGGCGGAGTTGTCTGTAGGTATGGCATGGGCGCCCAAAAAGGTGGAAACTAAATTAGCATCGCAGAGCTCGTCGAGGGCTCGTATGCCTCGCAACATTTTCAATTCAGTTTCAATGTCCAGACCATAGCCGCTTTTTATCTCAACGGTGGTCACACCTTCTCTCTGTAAGGCTTGCACCCGCGGCAAGGACGCTTCAACTAAGTCCTCTAGAGTATGTTCTCGTACCGCCTTTACGGTGTTACTTATTCCTCCCCCGGACTTGGCAATCTGTTCATAGCTTTGCCCGGCCATTCGTTTGAAGTATTCGTTTCTCCGATCTCCTGCGTACAGGGCATGAGTGTGGCAGTCTATGAATCCTGGCAACAACACCTGTTGTCGGCCATCCATCACGACCTTGGCCTTCTGCGGTTGATCTTCTAGGGAAACAATGACGCCGCCTTGGATTCCAACAGAGTTATGTTTGGATAAGGTGACGTCATCGGTCATGGGGTACAATCGCACGTTGTTTATTGCAAGATCTAGCATTTACAACCCAACCCTCTTAAACGCCCAGCCCAAGGCCTCGCGACATGCCGAACACTTTGGATTTCGAGTACATCCTGACACCAAAAGGGATTATGCCTAACTGTCGCTTAACATTGGATAGTAATGGTGTTATCCAAGGCATTTCTGAATCGACTCAAAAAGCGAAAGATGGTTTTTTTGCACTTCCCGGGATGCCCAACGCCCACAGCCACGCGTTCCAGCGGGCGTTGGCTGGCTTCGGTGAGCAAAGGCAAGGTCAGGATTCGTTTTGGAGCTGGCGGGAGGCCATGTATCGGGTGGCCAACCGAATAATGCCCGACGATTTGCTGACCATTGCTTCCAAAGCCTACGACGAAATGTTGTTGGCAGGGTTTACTAGCGTGGCTGAGTTTCACTACCTGCATCATTGGCCTGATGGCAAACCTACCTTCGCTATGGCTGAAGCTGTTTTGGAAGCTGCCCAGAGTTCTGGTATCCGCTTGGTGTTCTTGCCAGTGTTGTATCAGCAGGGTGGTTTTGACCGGCCAGCGAAACCGGAACAAGGGAGGTTTGTGCATCAAAAACTAGATGACTATTTGCATTTGTTACAACGATTGAAGCACGTGCAGGTTGGTATTGCGCCCCATTCATTACGCGCCGTTCCTATGTCCGACCTGACACGATTACTCGAGGGGGTCACGGATGTGTTGGGGCAAGACTTTCCAATTCACATCCACATATCCGAACAGGTTGCCGAAGTGGAGCAGTGTGTCGAGCGGTATTCGCGCACACCCATATGGTGCTTGAGTGATTCCGTCGATCTGGACGAGCGCTGGAGTCTAGTTCATGCAACTCATGCGACACCCGAGGAACTTAGGCTGGTCAGAAGGGTGAGTGCCGAGGTGGTGTTGTGTCCTTTGACAGAGGCTTATTTGGGGGATGGAATATTTCCCACGGTGGAGTATTTTGATTTTGGTGGTCGGCCCGCAGTGGGTTCAGACAGTAACGTGCGTATTGATGCCATGTCTGAGCTGCGGTGGATGGAGTACAGCCAACGCTTGAAAAATAGAGGCAGGGCACAATTGGCCAACGAGTATGGGGTTGGATCTAGGTTGTGGAGCAGTGCCGTGGCGGGTGGTGCTCGTTGTCTTAGGCAATCGGTTGCTGGTGTTTCGCCGGGTCAGTATGCGGATCTTGTAGTGCTCAACAAGGACGCGGCGCCACTACTGGGGGTGGGGCCAGCACAGCTAATGGATGCTTGGTTGGTGGCGGGTGACCGCCATTGCATCGATCAAGTCTTCGTCGGCGGTCGTCAGCGGGTGAAAGACGGTCGATTGATCAAACCAAGCACTAAATCTGCCGATTTTTCCGCCACAATGGCGCGATTACACCAGTGAAAAGCCTTGTTTTTACAAATGAGAATGATTATCATTTGCGTATGGGGATACTTACGGTAGATCGTGAACGGTACGCGCTCAGCCTCCACGGAGACGATTCTGTGTTCCGTCGGAGCTGGACCGGGGCCTTGGCTCGACACATGTTGGAGTCGGGCATTGTGCCAACAGGTTGTTGTAAATCAGGTCGTTACCGCTGTGACAAGACACTTGCCTGGCACTTGATTTTGGCTGCGACTGCGGCTGAAGTGGCGATTAGCCAATAAGGAGTGGTTCCCGAGGCACGCCCAAGCCTAGCTCACATGGAGACTTTTATTGTCCTGGGCGTGTCCCGAGTCTAAATGAGTTTAATGGGTTTTCAAAAACAAAACACGAATCTCGTCACATCCTCTGTACTTGGGGACACAAGATTATTGCGCTAGGCGTTTGTATTTGATCCGTTGCGGTTGATTGGCGTCGTCACCAAGTCGCCGCTTGAGGTCTTTTTCATAGTCGGCATAGTTACCCTCAAACCACACAGTTTTACTGTCTCCCTCAAAACTCAAAATGTGTGTGGCGATGCGGTCCAAAAACCATCGATCATGGGAAATCACCACGGCGCATCCTGGAAACCCTAACAAGGCTTCCTCTAGTGCGCGTAAAGTTTCAACGTCCAGGTCGTTGGTTGGTTCGTCCAAAAGGAGTACATTGCCTCCAGACCGCAGCAGCTTGGCCAGATGCACGCGATTTCTTTCGCCGCCAGACAACGTACCAATAATCTTTTGTTGATCGGGTCCTCGGAAATTGAATCGCCCTACATAGGCTCGGGATGGTGTTTGATATCCACCAACCTCAATGAGGTCTAATCCTTCTGAGATTTCTTCCCAAACGGTTTTGCTGTCATCCAATGCGTCACGAGACTGATCCACGTACGCAAAGTCCACGGACTCGCCAATTCTTAGTTCACCGGCATCGGGTGTTTCCGAGCCAACAAGCATCTTGAACAATGTCGTTTTACCGGCTCCATTGGGACCGATGATTCCCACGATGCCACCTTTCGGCAAATCAAAACTGAGGTCGTCCACAAGCACGCGGTCTTCAAAGGCTTTTTGCACACCTTTTGCTTCCACCACCAAATCCCCTAAGCGGGGTCCTGGTGGAATGTAAAGCTGTTTGGTTTCGTTACGCTGTTGTACCTCTTTTGAGGCCAGTTCTTCGAATCTTGCCAATCGGGCTTTGCTTTTTGTGCCCCGACCTTTAACACCGGCTCGAACCCACTCCAACTCTGCCTGCATGGCTTTGCGTTTGGCGTCTGCCTGTTTTTCTTCAACCTCTAAACGCTGTTCTTTTTGTTCCAGCCACGACGAGTAATTTCCTTCCCACGGAATGCCATGGCCCCTGTCGAGTTCCAGAATCCAACCGGCGACGTTGTCCAAGAAGTACCGATCGTGAGTCACTGCTATCACGGTACTTTGATACTCTTCTAGGAATCGCTCAAGCCAAGCCACCGACGCGGCGTCCAGGTGGTTAGTGGGTTCGTCTAATAGCAACATGTCAGGCTGGGACAGCAAAAGACGGCACAACGCAACGCGGCGCCGTTCGCCCCCGGACAACTTGGTAACGTCGGCACCCCAATCAGGTAGCCGTAAAGCGTCTGCGGCAATCTCCAGGGTACGATCGATTTCCCACCCACCAGCGGCATCGATGGCATCTTGCAGTTTCCCCTGTTCGTCTAGAAGTGCAGTCATCTGCTCGTCATCCATGGGTTCAGCAAAAGCGTTGGAAATTTCCTCGAATCTTTTGATCAAAGCCATGGTTTCGTTGACGCCTTGTTCCACATTACCCCGCACGTCCTTGCTTGGATCGAGTTCAGGTTCTTGTGGTAAATAGCCGATTCGGATGCCTTTTTGCGGTCTTGCTTCGCCGTCGAATTCCGTATCTAGGCCCGCCATGATTTTCAGCAGGGTTGATTTGCCCGCACCGTTCAAGCCCAAGACACCAATTTTGGCACCAGGAAAGAAGCTAAGACTGATGTCCTC
>JBCCFQ010000294.1:0-5365 GCA_039029655.1 Pseudomonadota bacterium
AGTATTGTTAAAGCGTCGGTGTCCTTGTGTGGGTGAATACCTACTTGTTCTTGACTCGGCGGATAGTGGAGCAGCGTCATATTGGTTAAGGGATTGTCGAAGTTCCGTTGCAAGGTGTTAGGCGGAAGACCCATACAGTGACTGAGCGCTCCCAGCAGTATCCTCGCGACATGATCACAGGCATCCCAGTAGGCTTTCACATGAGTCTGCAAGTCCACGGGTTTTTGTGGCCATTCGTTGGGCCCGTAAAGATCGCATTGGCGGCAGATGTCGTCTGTCGTCTCAAACTCGCCGTGAAGTTTAAAACCTTCGTAACAATCCGCTTCATCGCCTGAGGCGTTAGGGGTAAAAAACCCTAGTGGTATGTATCCGCGATAGTTGTCCTGGGTGACGCAATAGGACATCTTGGTCGTTTGTGGTTGGTCAAAAAATTTGATGACCGATTGACGCAAGTCACCTATGGTTTTTTGTGATATGCCATGGCCCGCCAATAACAAAAATCCAATCTCGTGGCATGCTTCGCCGATTTTCTCAGCGACAGATGCATCGATGCCTTGTGTTAGGTCGATGATGGGAAGCGTTTCCATGGAACAACAGTTCACCTGATTTTCGTGGAAAATGATAGTGGTCTCGGGCAAGATAAACATCGCTGCAGGGTTTAGAAGAGTAATAAGAATGCTTATACACAAAGGTTTTGCAATGCTATTAATGTTGGTCTGGGCTGCGGGCACCCTCGCGTCTGATCTCCCGCGGGCTAACCCCGAGCGCGTTGGGGTTTCAAAAGATCGTTTACAACGAATTAACCAAATGGCACAAGCCTACGTAGACAAACGGCAGTATGCCGGTGTGGTCACCATGGTAGCCCGGGACGGGAAGATTATTCACTCAAACGCCGTAGGCCAATTTGGTTTTGATAACGAGAAACCCCTGTCAGAGGATACCCTGTTCCGCATTTTTTCCATGACCAAACCCATCACCGTGGTTGCCGCCTTGATGTTGTACGAGGAAGGCAAGTTTCAAATGACTGACCCCGTAGCAAAACATCTGCCGGAGTTTCTGGATCAAAAGTTGTACACGGAGGGTGGTTTGATAGAACCATCCTCACCCATGACCATGGGGCAATTGTTCACCCATACCGCCGGATTAACCTATGGATTTACGCCGGACAACCCGGTGGATTTGATGTATCGGGAAGACTATCCACTCGAAGCCCAAGATTTGACGGAGTTCAGCACTAAGCTTGCCAAGCTGCCCTTAAGATTCGAGCCGGGTACACGCTATCACTACAGCGTAGCAACCGACCTGTTGGGGGCTGCCATCGAACGCATGAGTGGTGTGCCGTTGGACAGATTTTTCCATGAACGGATTTTTGAACCACTAGATATGGAAGATACCTTCTTTTCCGTACCTGAAGACAAGTTCCATCGATTGGCCAGCAGCCATGTTTGGGATGCAGAAAGTGGGCAGGTGGTGCCTGTGCCAATGGATCAACGTAGAGACTATAGGAATGTCACGCTGTTTTCCGGGGGCGGCGGCTTAGTTTCAACGGTGAATGACTATATGCGTTTTTGTGAAATGATCAGACGTCAAGGCAGTTTCAACGGTGCGCGTCTGTTGGGTCCAAAAACCGTTCAATACATGGGCCTAAATCATCTCAGTGCCAAAGTCCGGGCAGAGGGTGTCGGCGAGTATCCAAGCGACGATTTTTTCCCCGGTCAAAGTAAGGCCTTAGGCTTCGGCGTGGTGACTAATCCTGGTCTGATGCCATCGACTTCGTCAAAAGGGGAGTTGTCCTGGGGTGGTGCTGCCGGAACAAAGTTCTGGATTGATCCTGAAGAGGAAATCGTGGGTATCGCCATGGTGCAGCTGTATCGTTCTCCTTGGCCGTTGCGATTTGACTTTAAGGTGGCAACCTACCAGGCTTTGACTGAGCTCTATGACTCTGACTAGCTAAAAGTTTCTGGTTTCCCAAATAAGACCCTCAGATTCAAACTCGTTGGCTTTGAGGTTGGATTTTGCCCTTTGGTCTTTCTTCAGCGTCCAATCGAAAAAGTGCAGCGCCTTTTGTTTCTGGATTAGGTGAGCAACATCGCTTTTGACCAGAGTGAAGTCTGTGTCGGGCTCAAAGTGACGTTTCTGAGTATTGGGTTTGAGTTCTGGCCACCAATAAGGTCCAGAAACACCAAAACTACCGTGATTTGAGTCCTTCAATAAACCCCAAACTACCGGTGCGTCTGTTGTCTGGAACATCTGAAACAGCATGGGGTGTGGATTGTCAGGTGTTGGTGCGGTGGCACCCAATGTTTTGGAATTGGAATCTGATAGTCTAATGATTAAGCCATCCTCGGCACCACTGAGGAGCAAAGTGGGTTTGGTGACTTCTCCCAATGGATATGAACCGTCTCGACTAAGAATGACAGATTCATGGTCTTTAAGTGCTTCGGGAGGCAAGAATTTGCGTGTGTCGGCAAATGCCGGAGGTACTACTGCAATACCTGACAAAAAGCGCGATTCCAACCCCAAACCGGCTAGGGTGGTGACCCCGCCAAATGAGCGGCCCATCAGTCCGATACGGCGAAGATCCAAACGCCCTGCGAATGGCCCTGCTTGGTTCATCAACTTGAGTTCATTTAGGGTGGCCCGTAAATCGTTTACGCGCTGTACCAGTGAAGCATCAAGGTTGTGTAAAAAGTTTGGGTTAGTCCCGTCACTTAACGGGGTATAGCTTTGTCCAAACTGTTGTTCCTCACCGTATGTACCGCGGTCACTCAGACGTTCCAAGACTGACGCCATCTTTTGCTGAAACTCCGACGTTTCTTCAAGAGCGGGGTCGCGACCGGTCAAGGAGTAGGGTGAATTCCCCGTGTGTTCTGGCGCTATGACAAAGTAACCATGGGCGGCTAAGTATTCACACACCGTTTCCATATTGTAACGACTGCCAGCATCCCCATGAGACATTACGATCACGGGCCAAGGGTCGGTGTCTTCCGCTGGGGGTGCGTCAACGAAACTTTGTCGTTCTCGATAAAACAACTCATCGATGGCTGTCTCAATTTGTGATTTGGAAACACCCTCACGAACGGTTTCCGGTGTGAGATGAAAAAACGTGGTCTTGGTCATCATAAGATGATGCACAGACTGATCACCGAACACATAGTCACCATAGGTTGCACGGGGGAACGTGTTGTCTGCGACAGTCTCGTGACTGACGGGATACCAGATTTCAGTGAGTAGAGTCCTGATACCCGTGTTTACCCCGGCAACGCTATCGTAGGGGCGGGTATCGTCATGGATAAAAAGAGTTTTGGAGCCGATGGCGTAAGGAGTCGTGGTCACTTGTTCGTCTTGAGTTTCCCTTTGACAAGCCGTCCCGAGTAGAACAATTAGCGTCGCGGCAATGATGCTGTGTTTGTTTTTGAAGCGCATTTGAGTTCCCAACTTTTTAAGGCTCTGGGCCGTGTGGCTCTGCAGGTCATCGATATGATTATACGGTACCATGAGGCAATCAACTTAAGGCCGCCTATGAAAACAATCAAAGAATCTGCTCGAGAAGTGCCCATCATCTTGGAGACCGATGTATTGGTGGTGGGTAGCGGCCCCGGCGGTCTTGCCGCAGCTATTGGTTCCGCGAGAGCGGGTGCCGAAACCACTTTGCTGGAACGGTACGGATGTTTTGGGGGCAACATCACACAGGTTGGTGTGGAAGGTTTTGCCTGGTATCGCCACGAAAACACAGTTGATAGCGAAGGTGTGGGCATAGAGTTTGAAGAACGGGCCAAATCCCTCGGCGCCGCTAACCCAGAACCGCAGTCGGACAGTCACGCATTGGATGGTGAGGCGTTTAAGTATGTGGCGGATTTGTTTGTGCAAGAGGCAGGGATTCGTCCTTTACTGCACCGGTGGTTTGTAGAACCCATCATGGACGGCGATGAGATCAAGGGTGTCGTCACCGAGAGTAAATCCGGAAGGGAAGCGATACTGGCAAAGCGGGTTATTGATGCCACCGGGGATGCTGATATTGCCGCGAGATCGGGTGCGCCCTGTTTCAAGACGCCCAAGGAAACCATGATGGGCGCTTCGGTGATGTTTTCTATGACAGGTGTGGATAAGAAACGGTTTATCGAAAGCATCAAAGCGGATCCTCAAACGTATAAGGATTGGGAAGGAGGAGAATGGACCATTGAAACCACCGGCAAGGAAGACGAAATGTTTTCTCCTTTTCTGCGCAAGCCCTTTCAAAAGGCCATTGAGGCAGGTGCGATTCCAAAAGACCTAAACACCATTTGCGGTACTTGGGGTGCGATCTCGGATCAGGGAGACTTAACTTATCTCAATCTAGTGCATTTGGCGGGATGCGATGGTACCAATGCGGATGATTTGACCCACAACGAAATTGAGGGCCGAAGACAAGCCATGATGGCCATTGATGCCTTGCGGCAGTACACCCCAGGGTGCGAAGACGCCAAGCTTAGAAACTTTGGCATGACCATCGGAATAAGAGACACACGCAAGATAGATGCGGCTTACAACATGACGGCCCAAGATGTGCGGGAGCAAGGAAAATTCGAAGACACCATTGGAATTTTTCCCGAGTTTATTGACGGATACGGGATTCTTATTTTGCCGACAACGGGTCGCTACTTTCAGGTGCCCTATCGCGCCATGTTGCCCAAAAGCGTTAAGAATCTTTTAGTCGTTGGACGCAGTATCGGCGGAGACAGAGACTCTCACGCCGCGGTTCGGAATATGATGTGTTGCACCGTCAGTGGTCAAGGGGCTGGTGTCGCGGCGGCTATTTCTCTTAAAAGCCAAAAATCCGTTCACCATGTAGACATTCAGCAACTACAGCAAGAGCTAGTTCGTCAAGGTGTTCGAATCCAATAGTCCGTCACAAAGCGCTCGCGGCTTCACACATCCGCTTTAGTTTTGTCATCGCCAAATCCCGACCCAACATGGTGAGGCCACAGTCGGGTGCAGCAATGAGACGGTGGGAATCAATGTGATTCAGGGCGGCACGAAGACGATGGGCAATTTCTTCGCTGGTCTCTACTCGGGTGGTGGCAATGGCGATGCAACCGAATATGACGGTGGAGTCCCGAAACTGTTCCAACAAACTCAGATCGTTGTGTCGGTGGGCGTCTTCAATGGAGATGTTGTTGACGAGGCAAGCGTCTAGGGCTCCAGCGAGCTCGAGATAACTATTGGGATCGGCCTTCTCATAGTCTTCATCATCTAAGTGTCCCGGATAACCACAACACATGTGCATGGTACGAGTCACTTGGTCTGGAACGCCTTCAAAACATTTCTCTAAAGCCTCTACTCCAACGTCTAAGGCCAGGTCCACGTTTCTTGCAAACAATGGTTC